>NZ_DAIOEU010000003.1:0-190572 GCF_036746095.1 Dyella sp. | reverse complement strand
CCGTTCGGCGGCATGACCACGCATTACGGCAAGGGCACCGCGCAGCGCACCTGCGCCGCGGCGGACCGCACCGGCCACGCGATCCTGCACACGCTGTACCAGCAGGCGCTGGCGCATGACGCCACCTTCTTCATCGAATACTTCGCCATCGATCTGATCTTCGACGACGAAGGCGTGTGCCGCGGTGTCCTGGCGCTCGACATGAACGAGGGCACGCTGCATCTGTTCCGCGGCCAGGCCGTGGTGCTGGCAACCGGTGGCTACGGCCGCGCGTATTTCAGCGCCACTTCCGCGCACACTTGCACGGGCGATGGCGGCGGCATGGTGCTGCGCGCCGGCCTGGCGTTGCAGGACATGGAATTCGTGCAATTCCACCCCACTGGCATCTATGGTGCCGGCTGCCTGATTACCGAAGGCGTGCGCGGCGAGGGCGGCTATCTCACCAATTCCAAGGGCGAGCGATTCATGGAGCGCTATGCGCCGAGCGCGAAGGATCTCGCCTCGCGCGACGTGGTGAGCCGCGCGATGACGGTGGAAATCCGCGAAGGCCGCGGCGTCGGCGAACACAAGGACCACGTGCATCTGAACCTGATGCACCTGGGGCCGGAAGTGATTCACGAGCGCCTGCCGGGCATCGCCGAATCCGCGCGCATCTTTGCCGGCGTAGACGTCACCAAGGAGCCGATCCCGGTGCTGCCCACCGTGCACTACAACATGGGCGGCATTCCCACCAACTATCACGGCGAAGTCGTGCAGAAAAAGGGCGACGACGTCGACGCCGTGGTGCCGGGCCTGTTCGCCATCGGCGAAGCGGCCTGCGTGTCGGTGCATGGCGCCAATCGCCTCGGTTCCAATTCGCTGCTCGACCTGGTGGTGTTCGGCCGCGCGGTGTCGCACCGTTGCGCCGAGATCATCAAGCCGGGCACCGCACACAAGGACCTTCCCGCCAGCGCGCTGGACAAGGCGCTCGGCCGCTTCGACGGCCTGCGCAATGCCAACGGCAGTACTCCGACCGCGAAGATCCGCCTGAACATGCAGCGCACCATGCAGGATGACGCCGCCGTGTTCCGCACTGGCGAAACGTTGAAAGCCGGTTCGAAGAAGATCTCCGAGGTGTACGACTCCTTCAAGGACGTGCGCGTGAGCGATCGTTCGATGGTGTGGAACTCCGACCTGATCGAAACGCTGGAGCTGTCCAACCTGCTGGGCCAGGCCGTGGCGACCATGCATTCGGCCGAGCAACGTCCGGAAAGCCGCGGCGCGCATGCGCGTGAAGACTTCCCTGATCGCGACGATCACGACTGGATGAAGCACACGCTGGTGAAGGTCGACGAAGCCGGTAAAACCAGCTTCGATTTCCGTCCGGTGCACATGTACACCTTGACCGGCGAGATCGAGGTAGTGCCGCCGAAGAAACGCGTTTACTAAGTACCGACTGGAGAGGCAATCGTGGCCGAGTTCACGCTACCGAAGAATTCCAAGATCCAGCCGGGCAAGCACTATCCGGCGAAGGACGCGAAAAAACCGCGTACGTTCCGCATTTACCGCTGGTCGCCGGACGACGGCCAGAACCCGCGCATCGACACCTATGAAGTCGATCTGGCCGCCTGCGGCCCGATGGTTCTGGACGCACTGCTGAAGATCAAGAACGAGATCGACCCTACCCTCACGCTGCGCCGTTCCTGCCGCGAAGGCATCTGCGGTTCCTGCGCGATGAACATCGACGGCACCAATACGCTGGCCTGCATCAAGTCCATCGAAGAGTGCGCATCGGGCGACGTGAAGATCTATCCGCTGCCGCACATGTCGGTGGTGAAGGATCTGGTGCCGGATCTCACGCACTTCTATGCGCAGTTCGCCTCGATCCGTCCGTGGCTGCGCACGCAGAGTGCGGCACCGGACCGCGAGCGCCTGCAGTCGCCGGAAGACCGCAAGAAGCTCGACGGTTTGTACGAGTGCATCCTGTGCGCCTGCTGTTCGACCAGCTGCCCGAGCTACTGGTGGAACGGCGACCGCTACCTTGGTCCGGCGATCCTGCTGCAGGCCTACCGCTGGATCGTCGATTCGCGCGATGAAGACACGGGGGCACGCCTGGATGACCTGGAAGATCCGTTCAAGCTCTACCGCTGCCACACCATCATGAACTGCGCGCGCACCTGCCCGAAGGGCTTGAACCCGGCGAAGGCGATTGCGGAGATCAAGAAGCTGCTGGTGGCGCGGCGGTCGGCTTGATGCCCGTTCTTCTGCCATGACGCCATGTTTCCTTGCCGTCATTCCCGCGAAAGTGGGAATCCATCTTTGGCTTTTGCATAAGAGCAAAATGGATTCCTCGCTCCTCAAAGCCGAGCACATCCATGTGCTCTCCCTGCGTGCCCGTTTTCGCGGGAATGACGGTCTTGGGACCATGGGCTGCTTTCGCTTGAAAGGGCGGTAAATGGACGAAGCCCACCTGAAACGCCTGCGTTGGCGCACTCGCCGCGGCACCCGCGAACTGGATGCGCTGTTCGGGGGTTGGTTGGAAACCTCGTTTCCCCAGGCCGATCCAGCCCTGCAACAAGCCTTCGACGAACTGCTCGACGTACAAGACCCCGACCTTTGGGACTGGGTGATGGGCCACGCCAAGCCGCCGCGTACCGATTGGCAGGCGATCATCGATGACATCCGCACCCGCCATCGGCTTTGAATACCGGCCGTCGCGCTGGGTGCCGCGTCTATTCGCAGGGGTAACGGGGCTGGCGATGGTGGCCATCGCCATATCGGGACTGCCACTGCTTATGCGTATTGCGCTGGTGTTGGTTTCGACGGCGGCTTGTGTGCACGCCATTCGCCGCCTGGCATTGCCGATCTACGCCGTGGGCTGGGCCAACCAAAGCGGCTGGACTCTGCGAGGACTGGATGGCGGAGACGATGCGGCGACCCTCGTCGCCTTTCGCATCTTTCGCCAAACGGTTTTGCTGCGCTTGGCCAGCGCTCGCTACGGCAAGCTCACCCTTTGGCTGATGCCGGACAACAGCGATGCGGATATCCGCCGCCGCCTGCGCATGCGCTTGGCCGTGCTGGCGAACGACTCCGTAAAGGACGCATAGGCCGGGTTGGCGCAGCGTAACCCGGCACACTAGGCAAACCTTGGGAATGCCCGGCCAGGTTGCCCACCACGCCCACTTCGGGCACTCTGCGCGCGCAGCGCGGTCTCACGGATTCCTACGGCCCGCCGCCCTTACCCCACAAGCGAAGCCTCCATGTTCCGACCGCTCGAGCTTTTCATCGGCCTGCGCTACGTCCGCGCCAAGCGGCGCAACCAGTTCATCTCCTTCATCTCCACCGTTTCCATCGTGTGCATCACCATCAGCGTGATGGCGTTGATTACGGTGATGTCGGTGATGAACGGCTTCGACTACCAGCTTCGCTCGCGCATCCTCGGCGCTATTTCCGATGCCACGGTTTCAGGGCTGCCGGGCGAGCCGGTGCAGAACTGGCAGTACGCCATGCAACAGGTCAAAGCCAACGCGCACGTGCGTGGCGCGGCACCTTACGTCGAAATTCAATCCTTCCTGCAAGGGCAGCGATCCAGCGGCGCGATGGTGCGCGGTATCGACACGGCACAAGAGCCCAACGTGTCGGACATCAACAAGCACATGATCGCGGGCTCGTTCGATTCGCTTAAGTCAGGCCCAGACGACTGGAATATCGTCCTCGGCAAGGATCTTGCCCTGCAGCTTGGGGTCAACGTGGGCGACAAGGTCACCATGGTGGTGCCGGAGCTGCGCACCTCGCTGTTGGGTGCGATGCCGCGCATTCGCGGCTTTACCGTAAGCGGCATTTTCGAGATGGGCATGGAGGAGTTCGACTCCGGCCTCGGCCTGATCAGCCTGCGGGATGCAGAGAAGCTTAAAAGCATCAACGGCCCCACAGGCATCCGCCTCAAGCTCGATAACCTGTATAACGCGCAGCCGGTTGCACGCGAACTGAGCGACTCGCTGGGCCAGGTTTATATGGTCACTACCTGGATGGACAGCCACGCCAACTTCTTCACCGCCATCTCGATGGAGAAGAAGGTGATGTTCATCATCCTCTCGCTGATCATCCTGGTCGCGGTGATCAACCTGATTTCCATGTTGATGATGCTGGTGACCGACAAGCAGGCCGACATTGCCATCCTGCGTACCCTGGGTTCGACGCCGCGCAGCATCATGGGCATGTTCATGGTGCAGGGCGTGCTGGTCGGTTTCGTCGGGATCGGTTTCGGCGTGGGGCTCGGTTCGCTGCTCTCCTGGCGGCTGCCTGGCATCGTGAAATGGATCGAACACGTCACTGGCTACACCTTCCTGTCGCCGGACGTCTATTACATCAGCGAAGTACCCAGCAAACTCGACTGGCACGACGTGATTTGGGTTGCGCTGGTCACCTTCCTGTTCTCCTTGCTTGCCACGCTCTATCCCGCATGGCGCGCCTCGCGTACGCAACCGGCCCAGGCATTGCGCTATGAGTAACACCATGAACAACGACATCGTCCTGCGCGCCAGCCATGTGGCCAAGACTTACGAGGAAGGCGACCTGCGCACGCCGGTGCTGGCCAACGTCAGCTTCACCCTCAAGCGACAGGAAACGCTGGCCATCGTCGGCGCGTCTGGTTCCGGCAAGAGCACGCTGCTGCACATCATCGGCGGCCTGGACACGCTCACCAGCGGCGAAGTGGAAGTGGAAGGACGGGTGCTTTCCAGGTTGTCCGACGCCGAGCGCGGTCGCGTGCGCAATCGCTCGATGGGTTTCATCTATCAGTTCCATCACCTGTTGCCCGAATTCACCGCGCTGGAAAACGTCTGCATGCCGCTGTTGATTCGCGGCACCGGCATCCTGGAAGCGCAGAAGCAAGCCAAGGCCTTGCTGGAACGTGTGGGCCTGGGCAAACGCCTGGAGCACAAGCCGGCGGAGCTTTCCGGCGGGGAGCGCCAACGCTGCGCGGTGGCGCGTGCGCTGGTGACGCGTCCTTCCTGCGTGCTGGGCGATGAACCTACCGGCAATCTCGACGAAGACAACGCCGCGCAGGTCTATGCGCTGATGCTGGAATTGAATCGCGAGATCGGCACCAGCTTCATCCTGGTGACGCACGACAGCCGCCTGGCGGCGCGGATGGATCGCACGCTGGAGTTGCATAACGGCGAGTTGCGCGAAAAGGCGTAAACCAGCCCCTCGGTTGGGGTGAGGCGCAGCCGAGCCCCCACGTCGCCATGCATACCGCCACGTTGGGGCTCGGCTGCGCCTCACCTCAACCTACGCGCGCCGCTTACAAACGCCGCGTTATGCCTGCGCTAGCTTCCATGCATGACAAACGCAGACACATCTCGGCAAGGATGGCCAAGCGTCGTCACCGCGGCACTGGCGTTACTGGTGGGCATGGCCATCGTGCAATGGCTTCCGCTGTTGCCGCCACGTTGGTTTATGGGAATCCTGGCGACAGCTGCGTTGATCATGGCGTGGCGCCTGCCGCGTCTGCGCGCACTGGCCGTGTTGCTGCTCGGCTTCGCCTGGGCAGCCTGGTACGGCAGCTCGGCGATGGCGGCACGCCTGCCAAAAGCGTGGGAAGGACAGGATTTCCAGGTTACCGGCCGCGTCGTTGGCCTGGCGCAAACCAGGGCCGGCGCTACCAGCGTGCAATTCCAGGTCGAACACGCCACGCGCGATGGACAAGCCATACCGTGGCATGGCCGTGCGCGCATCAGCTGGTACGCCCAACCTTCCGCGCAACCCGAGCCGTGCTCGCGTTGGCAGCTGCTGCTGCGCCTGCGCCGTCCACGCGGAACGATCAATCCAGGCGGTGCCGATAGCGAACGCAGCGCACTCGCTCGCGGCATCGCCGCCGTCGGTTATGTGCGCGACGATCCCGGCAACCAGCGCTTGGGCGTGGCGACGTGGTGCCTGGATCGCTTGCGCGGTTCGCTCGCCGACGGCATCCAGTCGCGTGTACGAAATCCCCATGACGCCGCCTTGTTGCGCGCCTTTACCGTCGGTGACACGCGTGGGCTAGAGCAGCACGATTGGGAAGTGGCGCGCGCGAATGGCATCTCGCATTTGATCGCGATTTCCGGTTTTCATGTTGGCGTTGCCGCAGTGTTTGGCGTGTGGCTGTGCCATGCGCTGTATTGGCTATGGCCCGGGCTTGCGGTGCGATGTCCCCGCGTGCAGGCAGAAGCGATATCAGCCTTGGCATCGGCCAGCGCATACGGCACCTTGGCCGGCTTGGGCATGCCCACCGTGCGAACCATGCTGATGATCGGCGCTTTTGCGCTGGCGAGATGCAGCCGGCGCGCTACCGGTTCGGCACATGCGTTGGCGCTGGCGCTGATGGCGATCCTGTTGATGAATCCCACCGCCATGTTGGAGGCGGGCTTTTGGCTCTCGTTCGTTGGCGTGGCATTCCTGATCTTGTGCATGCATGCACAAGAACGCGGCCTGCGTGGTTTCCTGCGCGAGCTGACACTGGGGCAGATCGTGATGACGGTAGCGCTATTGCCCTTGACCATGTGGTTCTTCGGCGAGGCTTCTTTGGTGGGCGCATTGTCCAATCTTGTTGCCGTGCCGTTCGTGAGTTTCGTGATCGTGCCCTGCGCGTTGCTGGGCATGTTGTTGCTGATCGTTTGTCCACCGTTCGCGGCACCGTTCCTCCGCGTGGCGGAATGGTTGACGCACGCGCAATGGTGGTTGCTGGAACAGACGGCAACATGGCCAGGCGCACACTGGTATTTGCCCGCCGTGAAACCTTGGGCGCTGCTGTTTGCAACGTTGGGTGCGGTATGGCTGTTCATGCCGCGCGGTGTGCCGTTGCGCATGTTGGGTGCGCTGCTGTTTCTGCCGTTGCTGTGGCCGGTGCGCCATCTCCCGGCCACGGGTGCATTCCAGGCATGGGCGCTGGATGTGGGGCAGGGGCTGGCCGTCGTCGTGCGCACGCGAGATCACGCCCTGGTCTATGACGCAGGTGCGCGCTATCCCTCCGAATACGACCTGGGCGCAGCCGTCGTTGTTCCTTCGCTTTACGCATTGGGCATCGACCGGCTGGACATGTTGATGATCAGTCATGCCGACAACGATCATGCCGGCGGCGCACCCGCCGTGGCGGCCGCGTTTCCTGCCGCGCAACGTTACTCGGGCGAACCCGGCCGCCTCCGTGTGCCGATGGCGCAATGCGTGGCCGGACAGCAATGGGAATGGGACGGCGTGCATTTCCGCGTGTTGAGCCCGACCACCGCCATGTTGAATGCATCGGCCAACGATCACTCCTGCGTGTTGCTGGTCGAAGGCCGGGCGGGGCGCTTGTTGCTTACCGGCGATATCGCCATGGACACCGAGCCGTCGGTGGCCGCGTCGCTCGGGCCGGGCCCACGCCCGGTGTTGCAGGTACCACACCATGGCAGCAAGAGTTCTTCCAGTGCCGAATTCATCGCTGCCATTCAGCCAGAATTGGCCGTGGTCTCCACCGGCTGGCGCAACCGTTTTGGCCATCCGCGCCCGGAAGTCATGCAGCGCTACGCAGCTGCGGGCGTGCCGGTATTCAATACCGCGGTCGACGGTGCGGTTCAGATTGATTTTCCCGCCACCGCACCAACCCATATCGTGGCCCGTTGGCGCTTGCTGCAGCGGCGCTACTGGCGGGAGTGACGCCGGAGCGGATGGCGATCCCGGCTTTCTGGCGGCCTGCTGATGCCAGGATCATCATCCCAGCTTATGGAGTGATTGGCCGCACGGTACGTTTCGGCATCGCTGCTATGATGATGGCTTGCGCAGTCGGCAGGGCCGGGAGTTTTTCTGTGGGTGATCTGGGTCAGATTCTGATGGCGGGCGGTTGGGCGATGGCGCCCATCCTGATCTGCTCGGCGGTGGCGCTGGCGATCGTATTGGAGCGGTGCTGGACCTTGCGGCGCAGCTACGTGCTGCCGCCCGGACTGGCGCAGGAAGTGCGCGAGTGGGCGCGCTCGGACCAGCTCGACCCGGCTCACCTGGAAAAACTTGCGACCGGTTCGCCGCTGGGTGAATTGCTGGCCGCCGCGCTGGCCGTGCGCCAGCACTCGCGCGAGCTGATCAAGGAGCGCATCGAAGATACCGGCCGCCACGTGGTGCATCGCATGGAGCGCTATCTGAACACGCTCGGCACCATCGCGCTGATCGGCCCGCTGCTCGGCCTGTTCGGTACCGTGATCGGCCTGATCCGCATGTTCATGCAGGTGATGGTGGGCGGCATGGCCGATCCCACCAAGATGGCCGGCGGCATCGGCGAGGCGTTGATCTGTACCGCTGCCGGCTTGACGGTAGCCATTCCTGCGTATGTGTTGCATCGCTATTTCCGTTCCAAAGTGGCCGGCTACGTGGTGGATATGGAAAAGCAGGCGACGTTGCTATTGGACGATCTCACGCTTTCCGCCCCTGCACCGCGTGTGCGCCGTGCGCCGTTGGCTGCGGGCGACAAGGCTTCGGTTTGAACCATGCGAATCGGTAACGACCGCCGCAGCGACGATTTCGAGATCAACGTCGTCTCGTTGATCGACGTGCTGCTGACCCTGCTGATGTTCTTCGTGCTCACCACCACGTTCGTGCAGCATTCGCGCATGAAGGTGAACCTGCCGCAGGCCAGTGCGGAAGACCGTGACATGCAGCCGCCCGCGATCACCGTGATGGTGGATCGCGACGGCCATTTCTATGTCGGTAGCGATGAAGTGCAGGGCGCCAGCGTCGATGCGCTCAAGCAGGCCATTGCGCACGTGGCCGCCGACGACCGCAACCAGACTGTCACCATCCGTGCCGACGCCATGACCGCGCACCAGAACGTGGTCACCGCCATGGATGCGCTGGGCCAGCTTGGCTTCACGCATCTTTCCATCGCCACGACGCCGACGCAGTCGGCCACGCAGCAATGAGCGAAGGCAAGAAGAAAGTCGCGTTATGGGATAAGGAAAGCCGGCAAGTCTACAGGCGGTTGCTGGGCTATTCGGGCCGTTACTGGCCGGTCATCCTGATCGCCGTCATCGGCTTTGCGGTCGATGGTGGCGCGCTGGCTTATTTCACCAGCAAGCTGCAGCCGATCATGGACAAGCTGCTGCAGCAGAAGGATCCGTACCTGATTCACTGGATGCCGATCTGGATCATCGGCATTTTCCTGGTGCGCGGCATCGCCATCCTGATCAGCAACTACGGCATGGGCTACGTCTCGCGCAACGTGGTGCAGGCGATGCAGCGCGACGTGTTCGCGGCCTATCTGCGCTTGCCCGCCTCGTTTTTCGGCAGCGAGCATTCCGGCCATCAGATCTCGCGCATTACCTACACCAGCGAGCAGATTGCCGGTGCCGCCACCGATGCGCTGAAAGTGTCGGTGACGGAAAGCATCACCGTCATCGGCATGTTCGTGGTCATGCTGTACAAGAGTCTTTATCTCACCACGGCACTGCTGGTGCTGGTGCCGGCGATCGTGGTGATCGCCTCGGCGGTCAGCCGCCGGTATCGCGTGGTCAGCCGTCGCATCCAGGGCCAGATGGGCTCGGTGACCGGCACGGTGGACGAAATGCTCAGGGCGCATCGCGAAGTGCGTATCTACGGTGGCCAGCAGCAGGCGGATGAGCGCTTCAAGAAGGTCTCCGACCATGCGCGCTATCTCAACCTGAAGATCGTCGCCACCAGTGCGCTTTCGGGTTCGTCCATCCAGACGGTGGCGTCGCTGGCGCTGGCCGGCATGGTGTTCCTGGCTTCGCGTCCGTCCCAGATCGATCACATCTCGCCGGGCGTGTTCATTGCGGTGCTCACCGCGATGGGCGGCATGCTGTCATCGCTCAAGCGCCTCACCAACGTGCAGTCCACCATGCAGACGGGCATTGCAGCGGCGGAGAACCTGTTCGCGGTGATGGATCTGCCCCCCGAAGCGGATCACGGCATCAAGGTGCTGGAG
This sequence comes from Dyella sp., assembly GCF_036746095.1. NCBI lineage: Bacteria > Pseudomonadati > Pseudomonadota > Gammaproteobacteria > Lysobacterales > Rhodanobacteraceae > Dyella > Dyella sp. The sequence goes on along the minus strand of NZ_DAIOEU010000003.1, from coordinate 180,644 downwards.
CGCACGGAGGGCGACCTGCACTTCCATGAAGTAGGACTGGTTTATCCGCGCGGTAAATTCGAAGCGCTCGCTGGCGTAAACCTGCATTGCGCGCCCGGTACCGTTACGGCGCTGGTGGGACGCTCGGGTAGCGGCAAAAGCAGCCTGGTCAGCCTGTTGCCGCGCTTCAATGAGCCAACCAGCGGTCGCATCCTGCTGGACGGCGCCGATTACGACAGCTACACGCTGGCCTCCCTGCGCAAGCAGATCGCCTGGGTGGGGCAGCACGTCGTGCTATTCGACGGTACCGTTGCCGAGAACATCGCCTATGGCGAACTGGCAGGCGCCAGCGAGCAGGACATCATCGCCGCTGCCGAAGCCGCCAACGCCATGGAATTCATCGCCAGGCTTCCGAATGGCATCCACAGTCCGATCGGCGAGGGCGGCAACATGCTTTCCGGCGGGCAACGCCAGCGCATCGCGATTGCACGCGCGATTCTCAAGAATGCACCCATCCTGGTATTGGATGAAGCGACCAGCGCGCTGGATACCGAATCGGAGCGTCTGATCCAGCAAGCGCTGCAGCATTTGATGCGCGATCGCACCACCCTGGTGATCGCCCACCGCCTGTCCACGATCGAACACGCCGACCAGATCGCGGTGATGGATCAGGGCAAGATTGTCGAACGCGGCACGCATGCCGAGCTGATCGCCCTCGGCGGACATTACGCCGCGCTGCATCGCATGCAGTTCAATGAACGCCCCACCGCAGTTGCCGCCGATTGACGATGAGCCTGGCCGATACGCTCCAGGCAGGCTGGTATGAAGGAAAGCCACTGCCGTGGTGGTGTCGTCCGTTGTCGAAGCTTTACGCTGCCGTCGTTGCTGTGCGCCGCATGCTGTATCGACGTGGCTGGCTGCGGGCGGTGCGGCTGCCTTGTCCGGTGATCGTGGTGGGCAACCTTACGGCGGGCGGAACGGGCAAGACGCCGCTTACCTTGGCATTGGCCGATGCATTGCGCGAGCGTGGCTACCGCCCTGGTGTGGTGAGCCGCGGTTATGGCGGGAGCCACCATGATCGAATGCTGCTTGGCGAATCGCCCGACCCGGTGGAAGTGGGCGATGAACCTTGCGTGATACGCGCCAGTGGCGTGCCGGTGGCGATTGGCCAGGACCGTCCGGCCGCGGCGCAATTGCTGCTCGATGCCGGCTGCAACGTCGTAATCGCGGACGACGGTCTGCAGCACTATCGATTGGCGCGCGATATCGAGATCTGCGTGATCGATGGAGCACGGCGCTTCGGCAACTCGCGCTTGCTGCCGGCCGGACCACTGCGCGAACCGCTGAGCCGCCTGCAGCAAATGGATTTTCGTATTTGCAACGGCGGCCATGCGGAAGCTGGTGAAGTGCCGATGCGCCTCAAGGGAGGATCGGTACGCGCATTGTCGGACGGGCGCGAGCAGCCGATCGCAAGCTTTGCCGGCCAGCGCGTGCATGCGGTCGCTGCGATCGGCAATCCGCAGCGCTTCTTTGCCAGCCTTGCCGAACAGGGGCTGGAGGTGATTCCTCACCCTTTTCCCGATCATCATTTCTTTATGCAGGCGGACCTTACCTTTGGGGATGGCCTGCCCGTGCTGATGACGGAAAAAGACGCGGTGAAGTGCTGGGCGTTCGTGCAACCGCATTGGTGGAGCGTGCCGGTCAAGGCTGAGTTGCGGGCGAGTTTCTACGAGGACCTGTACGCGCGCGTGGCCAGCCGGGTGCGTGTATCGCCGATGGCGTTATTATAGGCGCCCTTTCCCGGCGACTTGCCGGCCTTTTCCGCACGAGGTTTTGCATGAGCCTGATCCAGGTACCGGTTTCCTTTGGCGAGCTGATCGACAAGATCACGATCCTCGAGATCAAGGCACGCCAGATTTCGGATGCCGCCAAGCTCGCCAACGTGCACAACGAGCTCAACCTGCTCAACGCCACGTGGGCCAATCATCACGCATCGCAAACGGATGTCAGCAAGGAGCGTGCACGCTTGCTCGCAGTGAACGAAGCGTTGTGGGATATCGAAGACCGCATCCGCATGAAGGAAAAGGCGCAGGCGTTCGATGCCGAATTCATCGAACTGGCGCGTTCGGTCTATTTCCAGAACGACGAGCGCGCGGCGGTGAAGCGCGAGATCAACCTCAAGCTTGGTTCGCAGCTGGTGGAAGAAAAGTCGTACCAGGATTACCGCGCGGCAAAGTGACTTTCGTCGCGTAGGCTGGAATTTCATCTCAACCTACGATCGGCTTTTCAGAAGTCCAGCAACTCCCACTACACTGGCTGAAACGCCACAGGGGAGTTCGCCGTATGCGCCGATGGATAGGGTTGCTGGGGCTGTTGGTTCTCGTATCGCCTTTGATGGCCCAGGACATTCCTCCTGCGTTGCGCGAATGGCAGGGATGGGTGCTGCACGACGCGCCTCAGCATGGCTGTCCGTTCCTGGCCAACAGCCTTCCAGACGCCAACAGTCGCCAGTGCATCTGGCCTGGGCGCTTGAGCATCGATGCCGGCAAGAACGGCGGCCATTTCAGTCTCGACGTACACGTGGATGCCGCTTCCTGGGTCGCCTTGCCCGGCGATGAGCACAGCTGGCCACAGCAGGTCGTGGTGAACAACAAGCCGTGGCCGGTATTGAGCCGTGAGGGGCAGCCGGCGCTGCGGCTGGAAGCTGGCGACTACGCCATCCAGGGAAGCCTGCCGTGGGAGTCGCGTCCCGCACGTTTGCGGGTGCCGCTGTCGATCGGCCTGGTGTCGCTCAGCGTCGATGGCGGCACGGTGGATCGCATCGAGCGCAACGGCGATCAGCTCACGCTCGGCGAAGCGGCGGCAGCACAGCGCCAGGCCGATGCGCTATCGGTGCGCGTCTATCGCCATCTGACCGATGGCATGCCCGCACTGCTGGAAACGCAGCTGCAATTGAACGTGACCGGCAGTGCGCGCGAGCAACTGCTGGGGCCTGCCTTGCCCAAGGGCTTTATAGCCACCTCGCTGGATAGCGAAGTGCCCGCGCAATGGCAGCCCGATGGACGCTTGCGCCTGCAGCTTCGTCCCGGGCAATGGATGGTGCATCTGTCCGCGCGTGCCACCGATACCTTGCACGATGTGAGCGTGGCTGCACCGGCCGATAACTTGTGGCCCAAGCAGGAAATCTGGAGTTACAGCGACGATCCGGCACTGCGCAGCACGCGCGTCGAAGGTCGCGCCACGGATGCAGCGCAAGCAGGTGTGCCGGATGATTGGCGTGAACTTCCCGCCTACGTGCTCGACCAGAATGACGGTTTAGCCATCCAGCAAGGCACGCGTGGTGGTGAAGGCGAGGCCGGTGATCAGATCCAGCTGCAGCGGCAGATCTGGCTCGATTTCGACGGTCATGGTTTCAACGTGAGCGATCACCTCACCGGCACGCTGTCGCGCACGCAGCGTCTGGATGTAGAGGCGCCATGGCAATTGCAGCGTGCTTCGCAAGGCGATGTTCCCTTGCTGGTCACGGATCTAGGCCAGGGACGGACGGGCGCCGAACTACGAAGTTCGGCGCTGGATGTGCGCGCGGGCTTGCGTGTGGCCGATCGCAGCGGATCCTTGCCCAGTGCGGGATGGCTTGTGCCGCTGGAAAACATCGATGCCGTGCTGCATCTGCCTTACGGATATCGCCTGATCGGTGCTGGCGGCGTGGACCGTTCGCCCGATTCTTGGATTGCGCAATGGAGCTTGCTTGATCTGTTCATCGTTGCGCTGATGGCCTTGCTGGCTGGACGACTACTCGGCTGGCGCTGGGCAGTGATCGCAGCACTGTTCTTGATTCTCTCGCAGCACGAGGCCGGCGCACCACGCTGGACGCTGGGTGTGGCGTTGGCGTTCGCCTTGCTGATGCGTGCGCTGCCGGCGGGTCGCTTGCGGCAGTGGGCACAGGTGGCCAGCATGCTTGCGATGGCATTGGCCGTTGTATGGACTTTGCCTTTTGCCAAGACGCAATTGGAAGATGCCCTTCATCCTCAGCTGGAAGGGAGTACCTATACGGCGTTGACGCAGCGCATGGCGGCTGCAAGCTATGCGCAACCGGAAGCGAAGAGGCAGATGAAGGCTCAAGAGGAGCAGGCTGAACAGGAGGCGGCACCACCGCCGCCGCCTGCGCCGCCAGCTCCTCCATCCATCCTCCCATCGGCAGCCTCGGCTCCAGCACCACGTAGCGGTAGCCTTGGCCTGGTGACGGTAACGGCTTCCAATCTGCAAAATCCGGCAACGGCGTCTGCCATGGACAGCCACAGCATCATCCAGGCCGGCGCGGGTGAACCAAGCTGGGACGTTGGCAACAACTACCACCTCAGTTGGTCCGGCCCCGTCACGCCGCAACAACGCATGCGCTTGGTGATCGCGCCGTCCTGGCTGGTTAGGCTGCTGCGCGTCGTGATGCTGGGCTTGCTGGCGGTACTGCTTGGCAGGCTTGCAGGAAGGTTCACCAGGCCAGCGGATACATCATGGCGAATCTGGCGCTGGGGCAGCACGACGGCAGCATGCCTGTTGCTGGCGAGCTTGCCGCACGTCGCTCGCGCGCAAGCGATGCCCAGTGCGGATTTGCTGAGGCAATTGCAGACGCGTCTGCTGGAAGCGCCCAAATGCGCGCCCGATTGTGCGGTGGTCGCCACGGCTTCCATGCAAGCGAAAAACGATCAAGTCGCGATGGAGATGGAGGTGCATGCCGGTGCGCCGATCGCATTGCCGTTGCCGCAGACTGACGCGGGCCTGCAACTTCTTGGCGTAACAGTGGATGGCCATGCCGACGCAGCGATCGGCAAGCGGGACGAGCAGACACTGGTCAGGCTGGAACCTGGCGTGCACAAGGTCAGCTTGAGCTATCGCGCTCAGCCGGTCGACAGCACCACCTTGCGCTTTGCCTTGCGTCCGCAATGGCTGGTGTTCAACGGACAAGCCTGGTCGCTCGATGGGATCGATGGCGGAAGCCTGCTTGGAGACAGCGTCACGCTCCATCGCATCCGCACCGTGGCCGCTGACGGCCAGCCGGCGCCGGTTTCGCAGCAGGCGTTCCCACCCTATGTGCGTATCACGCGGAACATTGTGCTCGGCGTGGATTGGACGGTGGTCAATACGGTGGAGCGGATGGCACCGAGTGACGGTGGCTTCACGCTGGAATTGCCCTTGTTGCCAGGGGAGCATCCACTGGGCGATGGCATGCGCGTGCACGATGGTCGTATCGGGGTGACGTTCAATGCCGGCGACAACGAAGTGAGCTGGACCAGCCGTCTCGATCATGCCGATGCGCTGAAAATCACGGCGCCATCGTTGGCTGATCATGCGGAGGTGTGGCAGGTGCACGCATCGCCCATCTGGCACGTCCAGATGCAAGGTGTGCCGGTTGGCGATCATGGCGATGGCCTTGGCTTCCAACCGCTGCCGAATGAAACATTGCAGTTGACGATAAGCAGGCCCAAAGCCGTCGAGGGCGGCAGCCTTGCCTTTGACCGCGTCAATGCAACCGTCAACGTCGGCGATCGCGCGACCGAGACCGAACTCACTCTGCTTGCGCGCAGCACCCGCGGCGGCGAACACGCCATTGCATTGCCGGTGGGCACGGAGCTGCTTGGCGCGATGCGCGATGACGAACAGCTAAGCCTGGCCGTGAAGGATGGCAAGCTGAGCCTGCCGCTGTTGCCGGGCAAGCATCGTTACGTGATACGTGTGCGCGAAGCTCGCGGCATCGGCATGCACGTAACGACACCTGCCTTTGCCCTGGGCGCGACATCGGCAAACATCGGCTTGAACCTCAAGCTTCCGGAAGATCGCTGGGTACTGTGGACGGCGGGCCCGTCCGTCGGGCCTGCCGTGCTGTATTGGTCGCAGCTGATCGTGCTGCTGGTGGCCGCTTGGCTGCTCGGGCGTTATGCACCGACACCGCTGCGTTTTTATCAATGGCTGTTGCTGGGGCTGGGCTTTTCGGCCTTCGCCTGGAGCGCGTACGCGTTCGTGGTGCTGTGGTTGATCCTGCTTGGACTGCGCGGCCGGTACGAACCGGCCATGGCCAAGCTTGCAGACACGCGCTTCAACGCGGTGCAGTCGCTGTTGGCGGTCATCACCGTGCTGGCGCTGATCACATTGGTATCCGCCGTGCCGAAAGGCTTGCTTGGATTGCCCGACATGCACGTCGCAGGCAATGCGTCCACGGCATGGGATTTGAATTGGTTTGCCGACCAGGCGAAGAATGTTTTGCCACGGGGCGGCGTCATCACGGTATCGCTGTGGTTCTACAAGATCGCCATGCTGGCTTGGGCGTTGTGGCTGGCAAATGCATTGATTGGATGGTTGCGCTGGGGCTTCGATGCATGGACCAAAGGTGGGTACTGGAAGAAGCGGGAGCGGAAATCCGTCGCGCTACCGCATTTGCCAGATCTTCCAGTTACCGAAGCTCCGCGTGATAGCTGACAAGAACCCTGAACTCGTCGTCCCGGCGAATGCCGGGACCCAGTGACTTTGCTTTGGCTTCAAAGATGCGGGGCCCCGGCGTTCGCCGGGGTGACGGCAATACGAGAGCTTATGAGGTCAGCAAAGCTGTTGCCGCTTCAAGGCGTTCGATAACATCGTCGACCGCGATCAAGTCCATCACGCCTGGCTTCTCGATCTTCGTTCCCCACGGAATCTCGCTTGCCGGTTTACCGAAATACTTGCGCGAAGCGGCATCGTATTTATCGACACACCATCGGCGATCGGAGTAAGGCCCGGAACGTGCAGGATTGCTCGCAGCGTGCAGGCCGAGCACTTTCAGGCCGACGGTGTTGGCCATGTGCATCGGGCCCGAATCCGGGGTGAGCAATAGCTGTGCGCGGCAGAACATCGCCATCAATTTCTTCAGCGTGTCCTTACCGGTGAGATCGAGTGGTGGGTGTTGGCAAAGGGCAAGGATGGCGTCGGCCATGCTGCGTTCGCCCGGTGAAGGGCCGCCGATCAGCACGACGCGCCACCCGCGCGTGGCGGCATGGTCCATCACCGCTGCATAGCGCTCCGGCCGCCAATTGCGCAGCGCGTGGCTGGATGTGGGGCTTACCAGCAGCACCGGCTTGTCGTCCGGCCACTGTTGCGCAGCCCATGCATGGGCTTCTTCGGGAATGGGAATGTCCCAGCGCACATCGGTTTGTTGCAGGCCCAGCGGCTCGCAAAAACTGCCGATGGCTTGCAGCACGTGTTCGCCGGTGCGCGCCGGAATGCGTTCGTTGATCACCAGGCCATGCAGGTCCTTGGCGCGGGCGCGGTCGTAGCCCACACGGCGATCCGCCTTGATGCCGAGACTCAACAGGTTTGAGCGCAAGGCCACCTGCATCTGCAGCAGCGCATCGAAGCGGCGGCCTTTCAGTGCGGCATGCACCTCGCGCATGCCGGCCCAGCCGGCGCTTTTATCGAAAGTGACGAATTCCACGCCGGGCAGGTCGCCGACCAGCTTGCGTTCCAGCTTGCCGACGATCCAGGCCAGCGAGGTTTGCGGCCATGCGCGCTGCAGCGTGCGGACCAGGGGCACCACATGGGTAACGTCGCCGATGGCCGAGGTGCGCAGCAGGCAGATGGAAGCAGGAGCGGACATGTAGAATCGCCAAAGTTGACCGAAAGGGCCCCTGCAGCACCGATGCACGAGCAACTGCGCCAAGACGCCAAGGGTGCGATTCTGTTCGACGCTACCGTATCGCCACAAGTCGATAGCACGTGGTTCGATGCCGACCATTGGCGCCGGCAGGCTGCGCTCAGCGCGCAGTCGGGCGGCCGCGGGGGAGTGGCGATCATCGATACCCCTGCCGGTGAATGCGTGCTGCGGCATTACCGCCGCGGCGGCATGGTGGCGCGGTTGATGGGCGATCGCTATCTGTGGTTGGGGGCGGATCGCACACGCAGCTTCCAGGAGTTCCGCTTGCTGCAGGCGATGGCGAAGCAGCAGTTGCCGGTGCCGCAGGTTGTCGCGGCACAGTATCGACGGGCCGGGCTTTATTACCAGGCCGACCTGATCACGCGACGGATTGCCGACGCGCACACGCTGGCGGAGAGCCTGATCCAAGGTCGACTGGATGCCGAGCTTGCACGGGAAGTCGGCGCGCTGGTGGCGCGTTTTCATCGCGCGGGCGTGTGGCATGCCGACCTCAATGCGCACAACGTGCTGATCGCGCCGACAGGGCTTTATCTGGTGGATTTCGATCGCGGCCGCATGCGTGCGCTGGCACGAAGTTGGCGCATGGCGAACCTGCAGCGTTTGCGCCGGTCGCTGTTCAAGCTTGGCGCTGCCGCACAAGGCGAGGCCCCGTTCGACCAGGCGATTTGGACACCTCTCATGGACGGCTACGAAGAGACACTGGGCGCATGAGCTGGCATCTGAATTTTCTCGGCACCGGCGCCGCGCATGCGGTGGAACTGGGGTCGTCATCCGCGGTGGTGGAACGCGATAGCAAGCCGCTGCTGCTGGTCGATTGCGGTCCCGACACGCTCGATCGCTATGTCGCCGCGTATGGCGAACAGCCGCGAAATCTCTACATCACCCACACGCACATGGATCACGTCGGCGGATTGGAACGATTGTTCACGCGCGTGTGGTTCGACGACAGCTTGCGTGGAAAAACGCGCGTGTTTGCGCATGCGGCACTGGTGCCGTGGTTGCAGGCGCGGGTGGCGGATTACCCCGGCGTGCTGGCCGAGGGTGGCGTGAATTATTGGGAGGCCTTTCGACTGGTGCCATGTTCGCGTGGTTTCTGGCTGGATGGTGTCTGGTTCGATGTGTTTGCCACCCGGCACCATCGCCCAGGGACGTCATTTGGTTTGGCCTTGCAGGACAGTTTCGCGTTTACCGGTGACACGCGTCCCATTCCCGAAGTGTTGATGCAGTACGCGGGTGGGTCGGAGGTGATCGCGCATGACTGCGGTCTGGTGGGCAATCCCTCGCATACGGGTGTTGACGATATCGAGCGCGAGTATGACGACGGATTGCGCGCGCGCCTGGTGCTTTATCACTACGGCAGCAAGGCAGATGGCGATGCGTTGATGGCGCGTGGGTATCGCGTTGCGCGGGCAGGGGAACGAGTGGCGTTAGCCGAACCGGTGCCGCCAAGGCCGGACGCGGGATGATTGATCATGGTGCAAACCCTGATCTATCCCCACGTTTTTGGTTGAGGGGACTGCGCTCTTGTCCGTCAGACGGCTAACGGCTATTCTTCCGCTTCTTTGCCGGTCTCCCACCGGCAAGATGGTTTTTGCGTGCGGAGAGATGTCCGAGTGGTTGAAGGAGCACGCCTGGAAAGTGTGTATACGGCTTATCCCCGTATCGAGGGTTCGAATCCCTCTCTCTCCGCCAGATATTGAAAGATGCGACGGCTTGGAAGCTGGCGCAAAGTTGTAAGAACACGGATGAGAGAGAGGGTGAGAACCCTCTTGGTTCGACAAATTCGTCTGGAACGAATTTGGACAGCCGAAGGCTGGCCCCGGAGCGCGGAGGGGTGAGGCCCAAGGACGGGCCGAACAATCCCTCTCTCTCCGCCAAATTCAACGAGATGAGCGACGGTTGCTGAACCGACGTGCATCCAGGGCTTCGATGCCCACCCCTATGGTGGCCCCGTCGGTCCCCCCGCGACGATAGTTCGCAAACCCCGCCAGGTCCGGAAGGAAGCAACGGTAGCGAATGATTCGGGTGCCGGGGTGTGGCTGGCGGGGCCGCCACCTTTTCGGGCGCCGCTCGGTTCGCATGACTTGCCACCCTGGACTTGGCACAATCGCTCTTTAGACCCAAGCAGCGTTAACGCATGTCCTATCAGGTACTCGCGCGTAAGTGGCGCCCCCGCAAGTTCGCCGAACTCGTCGGTCAGGAGCATGTCGTACGCGCCCTCACCAACGCCCTGGATAGCGGGCGCATGCACCACGCCTATCTGTTCACCGGCACGCGCGGCGTGGGCAAGACCACCATCGCGCGCATCTTCGCCAAGTCGCTGAACTGCGAGCGCGGTGAATCGGCCGATCCCTGCGGCGAATGCGCGGTATGCACGGCGGTCGACGCCGGCCGCTTCGTGGATCTGCTGGAAATCGACGCCGCCAGCAACACCGGCGTGGACGACGTGCGCGAGGTGATCGAGAACGCGCAGTACGCACCGGCGCGCGGCCGCTTCAAGGTCTATCTGGTGGACGAAGTGCACATGCTCTCCAAGCCCGCCTTCAACGCCTTGTTGAAGACGCTGGAAGAGCCGCCGCCGCACGTGAAGTTCCTGCTCGCCACCACCGATCCGCAAAAGCTGCCGGTGACGGTGCTGTCGCGCTGCCTGCGCTTCAACCTCAAGCGCCTGCTGCCGGATCAGATCGCCGGCCAGATGCGCCACATCCTCGGCGCCGAGCATCTGGAATACGACGATGCGGCCATCGTGGAGCTTTCCCGCGCGGCGGATGGCTCGATGCGTGACGGCCTCTCGCTGCTGGACCAGGCGATCGCCTATGGCGGCGGCACGCTGAAGGCGGACGACGTGCGCGCCATGCTCGGCAGCGTCGAGCGTGGACAGGTGCTTGGCTTGCTCGATGCACTTGCGGCCGGCGATGGCCAACAGCTGATGGCCGAATGCACGCGCATCGCGTCGTTCTCGCCGGATTTCGGCAGCGTGCTGGACGATCTGGCTGCATCGCTGCATCGCATCCAGCTGCTGCAGCTCGTACCCGGTTACCGGCTCGATCAGAACGAGGGTGATGACCCGGCCTTGACCAGCCTGGCCGAGCGCATGACGCCCGAAGACGTGCAGCTCTATTACCAGATCGCCACCGCTGGCCGCCGCGACCTGTCGCTTGCGCCTGACACGCGCACCGGTTTCGAGATGGCTTTGTTGCGCATGCTGGCGTTTCGCCCCGGCGACGACGCGGCACCGGTCGCGGCATCGGGCGGTCAACGTTCGCCTGCGCCATCGCGTCAGCCCGCTGCGCCACCGGCATCTGCGGGGGCGCCCGCGCCAAGCATGCGCGCCGCGCCCCCTGCGCATTCGGGGCCACCCACACCGCAACGCGAGCATGCCGCGCCTGCTGCGCCACCCGTGGAGGCCCCTCAACGCGTTGCCAGCCCGGGTGGCTTGCCCGATTGGGAAGCACTGATCCGGCGCGCCGATCTGCGCGGCCCGCTCGGCCAGCTCGCGCAAAACTCGGCACTTCGCGGCCGGGAAGGGCATACGCTGGTGCTCGCCTTGCAACCCACGCACATGCATCTGGCGGTCGAACCGATCGTGAGCCAGATCGCCGACCGGCTCAGCGAAGCGATGGGCGAACCGATTCGCCTGCGCTTCGTCGAAGACAGTCATGGCGCTGCGCATACGCCGGCGGCGCGTGCGGCCGAAGCACGCAGCGCGGCGCAATCGGCGGCCGAGGCCTCGATCGAGGGCGATCCGCTGGTGCAGACGCTGAAGCGCGAGTTCGGTGCGCGCGTGGTGCCGCAATCCGTCAAACCTTTTGAACCCTGATGTTGGAGTACACGTGTTATGAGAGGACAACTTGGCCAGCTGATGCAGCAGGCGCAGCGCATGCAGGAAGACATGAAGCGCGCGCAGGAAGAAATCGCCAAGCTTGAGGTCACCGGCACCTCCGGGGGCGGCCTGGTCAGCGTCTTGATGACGGGGGCGCATGAAGTGCGCCGCGTGCAGATCGACCGCCAATTGTTTGCCGACGATCCGGAAATGGCTGAAGATCTGGTCGCTGCCGCCATCAACGATGCGGTCAACAAGGTGGCCGAAGCGAGCAAGAACAAGCTGGGCGGCATCACCGCCGGCATGAATTTGCCGGCCGGGTTCAAGATGCCGTTTTGATGCCGTTCCCTCTCCCGAAGAGGGAACAAGCGAAACCATGAGCTCCTCGCCCCTCCTCACTGAACTCATCGAAGCCTTGCGCTGCCTTCCGGGTGTCGGCGGCAAGAGCGCACAGCGGATGGCGTTCCACCTGCTGGAGCGCGAACGCGAGCGCGGGCTGAAGCTGGCCAGTGTGCTGCAGCAGGCGATGCAGAAAATCGGCCATTGCACGCGCTGCCGCAACTTCAGCGAAACGACGGTGTGCGCCATTTGCGCGAGCAGCAGCCGCGACCGGCACGTGCTGTGCGTGGTGGAATCGCCCACCGATCTTGCCGCCATCGAACAGGCGACCGGTTATCGCGGCCAGTACTTCGTCTTGATGGGACGTTTGTCACCGCTGGATGGCCTGGGACCGGAGGAGCTCGGCCTCGGGCTGCTGACCGAGCGCTTGGCCGAAGGCGAAGTGGAAGAACTGATTCTTGCCACCAATCCCACCGTGGAAGGCGAGGCGACGGCGCACTATCTGGCCCAGCTTGCACGCGCGGCAGGCATTCGGCCGACGCGGCTGGCGCACGGCGTGCCGTTGGGGGGCGAGTTGGAATATGTAGATCGCGGCACCTTGGCGCATGCCTTCGGTAGCCGGCAATCCATTGATTGAGGAGACGCACATGGGTGACACCATCTTCGGCAAGATCGTCCGGCGCGAAATTCCGGCCGATATCGTCTACGAGAATGACGACGTGCTCGCTTTCAAGGATCTCAACCCGCAGGCGCCGGTGCACGTGTTGTTCGTGCCCAAGCGCGCACTCGCCACCTTGAACGACGCCACGCCCGCGGATGCCGAACTGCTTGGCAAGCTCATGCTTGCCGCCGCCAATTACGCGAAGGCACAAGCCTTCGACAAGGACGGTTACCGTGTGGTGGTCAACTGCAACGAACACGGCGGGCAGACCGTGTTCCATCTGCATGTGCACCTGCTGGCGGGCCGACGCATGCATTGGCCGCCGGGTTGATGCATTTCCTGCTTCGCGACATGCAAAGAAAAACGCCGGCAGATGCCGGCGTTTTTCATCGTGGTTTGCTTGCGCCGATCAGCGGTGGCGATGAACCACGATCACCCGCGGCGAGTACCAGCCGCCCCAGCCGCCCCAACCGCCCCAGTAAGGGCCACCCCAATACGGACCCCAGGAGGGCCCCCAGAAGGGGTCATACCAGCCCGGACCGTACGGATAACCGACCACCACCGGACGCTTCGGCCACAGGTAGACCACATCGGCTTCGACGCGTGGGTAAGCGTAGTCGTAATCCCCGACCTTGCGGCTGACCGTGCCTTGGACCGCACCCGTCACGGAGATTTCGCGACCGGGCTTGAAGACTTCAGGATCGTAGAAGCCGGGACGGCACGCCACGAAGCGGCCCTGGGTGTTGCTGTTGTCGCCCGATACCGGACGGGCTTCATCGTCGAGCGGGCGGCTCAAGACATAGAAGCAGGTAGCGTTCTGGCTCGGTTCGGTGCTGATGATGCTGCCGCCCCAGCGCACTTGCGTGCCGTTGGCGGTGCTGCCTTGCTGGACGCTGGCAGTGGTGATGGGGGCGAAATTGCCCTGCAACGGCTTCGGCACCGTGGCGCACGCGGCCAACAGGGTGGAAAGCGCTGCAAGACTGATGATTCTGTATAGGGGAGACATGACGTGTTTCTCCATCTGGGGCGGGTGCATGCTACATCGTTGCGCCATGTTCAGACCATGCGGCGCGGGCGGAAATTCCGTACCGCCTGCCTGAAGGCGCGCAAGTATTCCGTGGAAGGTTCGAGAGTGGCGTAGCGCAGTTCGATATAGCACCTCATCAAATGGTCCAGTTCCGCGCGTTGACCGGGTAGCGCACGGCTGGCGCGACGAAGGAAGTGCTGTGGCCCTTCGCTGCGCCGGCGTATGACGCCGGCTTGCGCAAGCTTGCGTTCCAGCGAGCGCAGTGCTGCGAGAGCCGGGTCGCCTTCCGGTCGACGCCACAACGCCCACGCCAGGCCCAATGCTCCGAACGCCGCCATGCAGATCACCAGCAGCCTGGTCAGCAGGCCGATGTCTGCCTCGCGGATACCGAACGGGATCAGTAGTCCGCGCTGGCGCAACGCGTCGAAACCGATAACGCTTTGGTTCCACCATCGGTTGACGATGTCCCAATGGTTGCGCATCGATTCCAGGAAGCCCTCCTGATACCAGGGCAGCTGATTGCCGGCGGCACTGGCCGCACCCAGGGAGATGCGTTGCGGGCGCACGGCCGCGGTGGGATCGACGCGCACCCAGCCGCGCCCTTCCAGCCATACCTCGCTCCAGGCATGCGCATCGGCATTGCGCACCAGCAAGTACTGGCCCATGTTGTTCCAGAACCCGCCCTGGAAGCCGGTGACCACGCGTGCGGGAATGCCCGCGGCGCGCATCAGCACGGTGAAGGCGGAGGCGTAGTGTTCGCAAAAACCTTCGCGCGTACTGAACAGAAAATCATCGACCGCATTACGGCCCAGCGGCGCCGGCAGCAGGGTGTAGCTGAAACCGTCGTCATGGAACATGTTCAAGGCTGCCCGGATGATCGCCGCGTTATCGCGCCCGTACCGTTGGCGCCATTGCTCGGCGAGCGCGTGGGTGCGCGGGTCGAAGCCGTCCGGCAGTTGCAGGGCATGCATGCGCGTGTCGATGTCCAGGGTCGGCTGCAAGCGGTAGCTCACCGCCGAGCGCAGGTCGTATTCCCGCACTTCATCGATCGGCTTGTCCGCAAAGACTTCACCGTCCGTATGCGCTTGCGACTGCGCCGGCGCTGCCAGCGGCACATCCAGCGTAGGTAGCACGTGCTGATGCGTGGGTTCCAGGCTGATGTGGTAGCGGATCGTCTTGGCGGCTTCGACTGGTATGGACGTGCTTTGCGGCTGCTCGGATCGCTGCCAGTCCCGGCCGTCGTAGTTCCACATCACGAAGGCGCGGAAATAGCGCTTGTCTTGCGGCGGCGGCGGCCCCTCGAAACTCACGCGTATGGCGGCGGTGTCGTCGGTGAGCAGTTCGTTGAATTCGCTGGGCGACATATGGTCCGCGAGGCCGGTGCGCGCCGCCGACTGGTTGTTGTTGCCCCACAGCGGTGTACTCAGCCGAGGAACCAGTACGAAGGCGGCAAGCGCCAATGGCAAGGAGGCACCCAACAACCCCAGCGCCGGCAGCAATTGGCGCGGCAGCGCGGGCGAAGCCTGCGTGGGTTCGAGCGAACGCCAGGTCGTCAATGCCGGCAGCAGGCCGAGCGCTACCACGAAGGTGGCCACCATGCCTTGACCGAACAGCAACGCGGCCATCAACAGGAAGCATGCGAAGGCGGCGGCGACGCGCGCATCGCGCGGCGCTTCGCTTTCGGTGAGCTTCAGGACGAGCAAGCCCGCGGCGAGCGCCGAACCGGGCTCGCGACCGAACAGGTTGCCGTAGCCAAGCACGACGGCGCCGACCAGCACGGCCAGCAGCGGCAGTTTCAACCAGCCGGGCACGCGTGCAGGCCGATAGCGGCGCTGCCACCAGCGCAGTGCAAGCGCCACGAACAGCCCCAGCGTCAGCCCGATGGGCAGATGGCTGGCGTGAACCGCCAGTACAAAGGCGGTAGTGATGCATAGCAGATCGAACGTGCGGTCGCTGATCCGCTCCTGCACATGAGGCTTGGCCTGCCGCCAGCGGATCATGGAATCACGGCCAGTGCGCTCATGCAGCGCGCGTAATGCGAGGGGCCACCGCCGATGCCGATCGCCTCGCTGGGCAACCACAGGCTCCATTGCCGCCCTTGCGCCTGGGCTTCGCCCAACCAGCGCGCGAGCCGCGCGATGCGCGCTTCGTTGTCGAGCCCGCGCAGGTGGCGCCAATCCAGCCGCCATTCCTGATTGCCCTGGGGTTGCTCGTAGTCTTTCACCAGCAGGTTTTCATGCCGAGCGCTGGCCTTCCATGCAACGTGGCGCATGGAGTCGCCGCTACGGTAATCGCGCAGCGAAGCGAGGTCTTCGCCACGATGCAGGCGCTGCCTGCGGTGGTCTTCCAGCGGCAATGCCGGAGCAGGACCGCCGATTTCCGGCCGTGGCCACACGAGCACCGCGTAATGCGGGTTCACCCAGCTCCATGCGCGAAACAGGCCCATCGGCCAGGTGGTCCAGATGCGCAGGCGCGGTATCGACAGCCAGCCGCGATGTTCGGTAAGGATGCTGACGGTGACGTCGGCACGGCCGTTCACATCGAAAGCCTGTGTCACCTCGCCGATATCCAGCCGCACGGCCTGGCGCTTATGCCGGGCTTCGACATCGAACGTCACGTCGATCGGATCGCCTGCCACGGCATGGCCCGCGCGCACGCCGCGTATGCGCAGACCGTTCAAGGTGCGAAACGCCACCAGCATGCTGATCGACGTCGCTGCACCAAGCAGGCAGGTAAGCAACAGCCCTGCGTTGTTCGAATAATTGAGGCTGCCGACCATCATCACCAGCAACAGCAGGGTGAACGCCATGCCGAATCCGGTCGGCACGATGTAGATGCGCCGGCGATGCAGTTCGATCGGCAGGTCTTCCTGGCGCCGATGCCGGGTCAAGGCTGGCAAGCGACGTTCGGCCCAATGCTGCAGGCGCTGCCACTCGGTTCGTATCGACATGTTTCCTCAGTCGACGGCGACTTCGTTCAACAGTGTACGGGCGAGGGTGTCGCCATTCGCGCCGCGGGCGGCTACCAGCCGGTGTGCGGCCAGCGGCACGAACAGTGCCTGCAGATCTTCCGGCAACACATGGCCGCGATCGCTGAGCATGGCCCAGGCACGCGCGGCGGCCAGCAACGAAAGACCGGCGCGTGGCGAAAGACCCACGCGAATCTCCGGATGGCGGCGGCTTGCCGCCAGCAGGGCCTGCAGATAATCGAGCAGGGCAGGGCTGGCGGTGATGGATTTCGACTGCCGATTCAAGGCAGCGAGATTGGCGGCATCCAGTTGTGGAACCAGATGGGTGAGCAGGTCGCGTCGATCGCTGCCGATGAGCAGTTCGCGCTCGGCGCTGGCGTCGGGGTAATCCAGCGAGACGCGCAGCATGAAGCGATCCAGTTGCGAATCGGGCAGCGGGAACGTGCCGGCCAGGTCGAGCGGGTTCTGCGTGGCCACCACGAAGAACGGATCGGGCAAGGCATGGGTCTGGCCATCCACCGTGACCTGCTTTTCGGCCATCGCTTCCAGCAAGGCGCTTTGCGTTTTCGGCGTGGCGCGGTTGATTTCATCGGCAAGCAACAGGCCGGCGAATACCGGGCCGGGATGAAAACGGAACTGTGCCGTCTCGCGCTCGTACATGCTGACCCCGATAATGTCGGACGGCAGCAGATCGCTGGTGAACTGCACGCGCTGGAAGTCCAGTGCGAAACTCGCTGCCAGCGCATGCGCCAACGTAGTCTTGCCGACGCCCGGTACGTCCTCCAGCAACAGGTGGCCGCCTGCAATCAGGCAGGTGAAAGCCAGCTTGACCTGGCGTGCCTTGCCGAGCAGCACTTTGTTGACTTGGGCGATGGCGGCGTGAAGGCGCTTTTGCAGGTTTTCATCACGAAGCGGAGTGATGGCTGACATGGGTTTGCGGGAACCGAGGACAGATGGGGAAGGCGATGCCAGTGTAGTCGCCAGTATCGCGCGCTGGCGAGCGGCTTTCGTCACAGTGTTCCTTGCTCTGTCGGTGGTGAAGCTGCTGCTTGTCCTGAGCGTCCAGCCGTTCGGGGACGAAGCGTTCTACTGGGAAGAAAGCCGCCACCTTGCCTGGGGCTACAGCGATCTGCCGCCGTTGACGGCCTGGCTGATCCGCCTGGGTGAGAGCGTGGCGGGGCATGGACTTCTGGGCATGCGCTGGCCGTTTCTGTTGTTGGGCGGTGCGTTGCCATGGCTGCTGGTGTTGTGCGGCCGTCGTGCCTTCGGTGCGCGGACTGGTTGGCAGGCTGGCTTGCTGTGCCTATGCCTGCCGTTGGCCGGCAGCCTGGGCGTGATGGCGATGCCCGACGTACCGCTTACCGTTGCGGGACTCGTTGCCATGTATGCGCTGCTGCGTGGGATGGATGAGAATCGATGGCGCGATTGGCTGCTATTGGGCATGGCCCTCGCATGTTGTTGGATGAGCCACTATCGCGCGGCCATGTACATGCTCGCTGGCCTGCTGTTGATGTTGTTGACGCCGCGTGGACGCATGCAATGGCGGCGAGAGGGTTTCTGGTTGGCGATGTTCATTGGAGCGCTGGGCCTGGTGCCCTTGCTGATATCCAATTGGCAGCAGCACGGCGCCGGTATTGCCTTTCAGTTGATCGAGCGCAATCCGTGGCGTTTCCACGCCGATGCGCTGGTGCAGCCGCTGGAGCAGGCGGTGACGTGTACGCCGCTGTTGTATGCATGTTTGCTATGGGCCGCGTGGCAATGCTGGCGTCGGCGTCGTGAAGGCGCTCCGTGGGATGTGCTGGCGTGGTTGTCGCTCACTTTCATCGTTGTTTATTTCGTGGCCGGATTGGTTGCCGACAACGAACGTTTTCGTGTGCATTGGCCGTTGCCAGGTTATTTGCCTTTGCTGGCGGCCTTGCCGGCGCTGCTGGATCGATCGACAGGTAGTCGCGCTTGGCGCGTGGTGGCGATATGGGGAGCGCTGCTTGCGCTGCTGGTGCAAGCGGCAGGATTGATTTGCCTGGGACTGACTGCGTTTCCAGATGCGGCAAAGACAACGGGTGCTGCCCGTATCGTGCCGACGGCTTTCGTCGGTTGGCATGAAAGCGCCAGCGTCGCCCGGCAGCAGATCATGCTGCAACCGGCCTTGCTGGTCGCAGACAATTTCATGATGGCTGCCGAGCTGGATTTTCAGTTCGACGGCAAGCGCGAGATCTACACACTCGACCATCCGCTCAACGTGAAATACGGACGCGCGCCGCAGCTTGCGATATGGGCGATGGATGAAACCGCGCTTCGCCGCGAACATGCTGGTGCTTCGATGCTGCTGGTGGTCGATGAAAACGCTGCACGCGGACGCGAGCGTGAGGCATGGCTGGATTCGCTATGTGCGCGTATCGATGACTTGCGGTTCGTGCAGCGTCTGAGTCTGCTGGATGGGCGCAAGCGTGTTGCGTTTTATCGCGGACAGGTTGCGCATGCTATGCATGCAACCCATGCGGGTGATTGCGTGGCATGGAAGGCCTACGCTTCGGACTTGTAGGCTGGATTTCCCCAACCTATGGAGGTGCTACGGCACATCAAGGCCAGCTTCGCGCAATAGTCTCGCTAGCGCCATCAACGGCAAGCCGATCAATGCGGTTGGATCGTCGTTCTCAATGCGCTCGAACAAGCTGATGCCGAGTCCTTCGCATTTGAAACTTCCGGCGCAATCCAATGGCTGCTCGCGCTCGATGTAACGGCTGATTTCTTTAGATGGCAGCACGCGAAAATGCACGCGCGTGAGATCGAGATGCGTGCGTTGCTGTGCGTTGGCGGTATCGAGCACGCATAGCGCCGTGTGAAAGGAAACGATGTGGCCGGAGCAACTGCCCAATTGCGCATGCGCACGCTCTACGGAGCCGGGCTTTTCCAGTAGCAGGCCCCCGAGTTCAGCAACTTGATCCGAGCCGATGACCAGGGCATCGGTCAAGCCGTTGCCCGCGTCCGTGGCTTTGGCGATGGCCAGCCGCATGGCGCGTGCGGCTGGCGCTTCTCCGGGCAGTTCGGTTTCAGACGTGCCCGGTGCCCGCTGTTCGAAGGGCAGGCCCAGTCGTCCAAGCAAGCCGGCGCGGTAGCGGGAAGTGGAGCCGAGCACCAGCCGTCGCTGGTGGCTCATGAATGCGAGTCCTGGCGGATGTGTTCGCGCATGGCGCTGTCCAGCTCGTCCTGTGCCTCGCCGAGGGCCTGCAGCAGCGGGCGGAGCCGATCGCGGGTCTGGCCCATGGCCTGCGCGGCGGCGTCCAGTTCTCTCAGGCTGGCGGTGGGGGCATGGTCGCGGATCCAGATGCGCTGCTGCAGCAAGGCACGCAGGCCGGCGTCCACCGCGTTGGCGGCTTCCTGCTCACTGGCGGCTGGGAGATCAGGGTTCGTCGACATCACCGCGTGGGCCTGCTTGAGTTTGGCCCGGCAGGATTTGAGATCGGCCTCGACTCGATCGGCAAGCTCGAGCAGGCGCCTGAGGCTGGCGTTGCGCCGGTTCAGCCGGCGCAGCAGAAAGGTGCCGACGAGGGCGACGGCCACCAGAATGAACAGAGCGATCAATCCGATCGTGAGGGAAGTGTCCAAGGGAGGGCCGGCGTAGGGCTTAGGATGCGCGCAGTCTGCCGCATGCGTTCGGTTCAGGCAAAGCACGCAGTCGGGCGATGTGATGGCTTGCGCGGTTGACTTAACCTCCGGGGAAACTTACTATTTCCCGGTTATGTCCGCGACACTGCCAGAGTCCGTGGACGCTTGGCGCATGGTTTCCGCGCGGCGTTCGTTCCAGGGGTCACTGCCCATCGCCGCAATGCCTCGCCTCAGCGAGGCGCTGGCGGATGATGCAGGTTTGGCCCAGTACCAGCTCGACTTCGGTCGGGACGAGTTCGGCACCGCCTACGTCGAAGTTCGCGTCCAGGCGCCCTTGTGGCTGGTCTGCCAGCGTACGCTCGATCCGTTCGTCATGCCCATTGCGGTGGATAGCCGTCTGGGCCTGATCCGTACGGAGCAGGAGGAGGCCGGGCTTCCCTCAGGGGTCGAACCCTTGCTGGTCGCCGAGGACGGCAAGCTGAATCCGATCGATGTGATCGAGGACGAACTGTTGTTGGCGCTGCCGCTGATACCGGTCAATCCGGACGCTGCATTGCCTGAAGAAGTCACACGCCCGCCGGCGGAAGCGATTCCTGCCGAAGAGCGTCCCGATAACCCGTTCGCGGTGTTGCGCGAACTCAAGAACAAATGATTTAGCTGGAGAAACCACCATGGCCGTTCAAAAGAGCCGCAAGACCCCGTCCACCCGCGGCATGCGTCGCTCGCACGACAAGCTGAGCACCGTGCAGTTGGCCACCGACCAGACCAGCGGCGAAGTGCATCGTCGTCACCACGTGACCGCCGATGGCTACTACCGCGGCAAGAAGGTGATCGACACCAACACCGCGGTGGTCGACGAAGACTGATCGGTCGAAACCTGTTGGTTTCGTTCGCAAAGCGGCGCGGCAACGCGCCGCTTTGCGTTCTGCTACGCCGGCGTGCCTATTGAATGGGTTCCCACGGCAACGTAACGTTGCGGGTCTGGGTGTTCGGGTCACCGTGCAAAGTGGGTGACATCAGGCACCTTCGCCCGCTGATGGATATTCAATGACCCAGATCTATTCCCGCATCGTCGGCACCGGCAGCGCCTTGCCGGAGCGTGTTCTTACCAATGCCGATCTCGAAAAGTTCGTCGACACCAGCGACGAATGGATTCGCGAACGCACCGGCATTCGCCAGCGCCACGTCGCTGCCGATGGGGAAACCACGGGAGATTTGTCCACGCTGGCCGCGCAACGCGCGCTCGATGCGGCTGGCGTCAAGGCATCCGAACTCGATCTGATCGTGCTGGGCACCACCACGCCCGACATCATTTTCCCTTCCACCGCATGCCTGGTGCAGCATCGCCTTGGCGCCAACGGTTGCGCGGCGTTCGACGTGAATGCCGCATGCTCCGGTTTCGTTTACGCCCTGGGCATTGCGGACAAGTTCATCCGTAGCTGCCAGTCGAAGAAAGTGCTGGTGATCGGCGCCGAAACGCTGACGCGCATGGTGCACTGGGAAGAGCGCGAAACCTGCGTGCTGTTCGGTGATGGTGCCGGCGCCGTGGTGTTGGAAGCCGCCAGTGAACCCGGTATTTACGCCACCTGCCTGCATGCCGATGGCGGCTACAAAGAGTTGCTCTGGAATCCGGTCGGCGTGTCCGTCGGTTTCAAGGATGACGAACCCAACCATGGCGTGCGCATCCGCATGGCCGGACGTGAAGTGTTCAAGGTTGCGGTGAAGACGCTCGATTCGCTGGTCGAGGAAACGCTCACTGCCGCCGGCATGGAGGCATCGCAACTGGATTGGCTGATTCCGCATCAAGCCAATTTGCGCATCATCGAAGCCACGGCAAAGCGTTTGAACATGTCGATGGAGCAGGTGATCGTCACCGTCGACAAGCATGCCAATACCTCTGCCGGCTCCGTGCCGCTTGCATTGGATTTCGCGGTGCGCTCGGGCAAGGTACGGCGTGGACAGAACCTGTTGCTGGAGGCCTTCGGTGGCGGATTTACCTGGGCCTCGGCCTTGTTGCGCTACTGATCCGAGCAAAGCAAAACTGCGTTGCCTATCTGCACACGCAGCCGAATACGGCTGCGTACGTCGTGCATTGATGGCACCATTTCGTTTTTCCTGATGGATTGCGCCTGTTCATGACCCGATCGTCCGCATCGCTCGCTTTCGTTTTTCCCGGCCAGGGTTCGCAGTCGGTCGGAATGCTGGCCGAACTGGCCGCGGCCCATGGCGAAGTGAAAGCCACGTTCGACGAAGCTTCTCAAGGCGCCGGCATTGATCTGTGGGCGCTCAGCCAACAAGGGCCGGAGGATCAACTCAACCGCACCGAGAACACGCAGCCGGCCTTGCTCGCGGCCAGCGTGGCGGTGTGGCGCGTGTGGCAGAAACTGGGCGGTGCACAGCCGTCGCAGTTGTCCGGTCACAGTCTTGGCGAATACAGCGCGCTGGTTTGTGCGGGCGCTTTGTCATTGCACGACGCAGCAGCGCTGGTGGCCGAACGTGGTCGTTTGATGCAAGCCGCAGTGCCGCCCGGCGTGGGCGCGATGGCTGCGATTCTTGGCGGCGACGATGCGCAAATCGCTGCGGTGTGCGAAGAAGTTGCGCAAGGGCAGGTGGTGGCGCCGGCCAACTACAACTCGCCCGGCCAGCTGGTGATTGCCGGCAACGCCGAAGCCGTCGATCGCGCGCTGGCGAAGCTCGCCGAGCAAGGCGTCAAAAAAGCGGTGAAGCTGGCGGTATCCGTCCCCTCGCATACCGCGCTGATGCGCGAGGCCGCCGACAAGCTGGGTGAGCGCATGGCATCCATCGCGTGGCACACACCGGCGATTTCGGTGGTGCAAAATGCGGAAGCACGCAGCTACGCCTCCGTGGAAGATATTCGCGGCGCCTTGCAACGCCAGCTTTACCTGCCGGTGCGCTGGACCGAATGCGTGCAGGCGCTGATAGCCGGCGGCGTCACGCAGCTTGCCGAATGCGGTCCAGGCAAGGTGCTGACCGGGCTGATCAAGCGCATCGACAAGAGCGTGGAAGCTCGCGCCATGGGTACGCCTGCCGATCTCGATGCCGTGCGCAGCGAGTGGGCCTGACGTTTTCTCTTCTTCGAATCACGCCTCACCGAAGGACACAAGCATGAGCACACTGCAGGGTGAAATTGCACTGGTTACGGGCGCCAGTCGCGGCATTGGCGCGGCGATCGCCGACGAACTTGCTGCCATGGGCGCCACCGTGATCGGCACGGCCACCAGTGAAGCCGGCGCCGCCGCCATCGGCGAACGGCTGGCTCCGCATGGCGGCCATGGACGTGTATTGAACGTCACGGATGCCACCTCGGTGGAGGCGCTGATTGACGATATCGCCAAGCAGCACGGCGCCGTATCGATCCTGGTCAACAATGCGGGCATCACGCGCGACCAGCTGCTGCTGCGCATGCGCGATGAAGACTGGCAGGCCGTTCTCGACACCAATCTCACATCGGTCTATCGCCTGTCCAAGGCGGTGATGCGCGGCATGATGAAGGCGCGCAAGGGCCGCATCATTTCGATCGCTTCGGTGATCGGTCTTACCGGTAATCCTGGCCAGGCCAACTATGCGGCGGCCAAGGCCGGCATCATTGCGTTCTCCAAATCGCTGGCTCGCGAAATCGGTTCGCGCAGCATCACCGTCAACGTGGTGGCTCCGGGCTTCATCGATACCGACATGACCCGGGGCCTGCCGGAAGAGTCCAAGCAAGCCCTGCTGGGCCAGATTGCGCTGGGCCGGTTTGGCGAAGCCAGCGACATTGCCAAGGCAGTGGGCTTCCTGGCATCGCCGGCGGCGGCGTACATCACTGGCGAGACATTGCATGTGAATGGCGGCATGTACATGCCGTAAGCGGTTGAGCCGAAAGGCCTGGCTTGAAAAGGGCGCGACCGGCTCAAGCTTGAGCTGTGTCGTGGCTCATCCCGTTTGAAATTGGTTACGGGCCGAAATCATCCGCAACAAAAAGTCGTCACGGGGGCCGTTTTGGGTGACAATCGCGGTTTCGCGCCGTGTGAAACCCGCGGCGGCTTGTATTCCTGGCATAATTGGCGGCTTCGCGGCTTAGCCACTACAATGCCGCAGACTTTGCCGGCGGAATCCGGCAAACGGACTAATTTCCCCTTGGGAGGCAAAGGCAACATGAGCACCATCGAAGAACGCGTCAAGAAAATCGTCGTCGAGCAGCTTGGCGTGAAAGAAGATGAGGTCCAACCGAACTCTTCGTTCGTAGACGATCTGGGCGCGGATTCGCTGGACACGGTTGAGCTGGTGATGGCGCTCGAAGAGGAATTCGAAACCGAAATTCCCGACGAGGAAGCCGAGAAGATCACCACCGTGCAGCAGGCTGTCGATTACATCAAGGCCCACACCAAGGAGTGATCTGCGTGGCGGGGCGCATACACTGTCGTCCCATGTACCACGTCGTGAATATCGGAAGCTGCGCCATCTCGGCGCAGTTTTCGTTTCTGCATTTTGCAACGTCCGATCCCGTATGGTGTGCGCGGTCGGCATGCATCGCGATAAGCCGGAAAGTGATGCCTAGGAGCCTTTCGGATTTGAGTGGTCGAGGCGAAAATTCGACTGCACGAGGCCAGGTTTTCGGCGATGTGCAGACCCATAGTGGTTCTATGGGTCAAGCATCGACGGAAATACGGACCGCGCAGGCGGATTTGCAGCCCGGCCAACTCAAGTCCGACCGGCCCCCAAACGCTGACCTTTCCCGAACCAGCTAGGAATTCGATCCATGAGCAAACGACGTGTGGTAGTGACCGGCATGGGCATCATTTCGCCGGTTGGCAACGACATCGCCACCGCCTGGAACAACATCCTCAAGGGCGTTAGCGGCATCGGCCCGGTCACGCACTTCGACGCGACGGCATATGCCACGCGCATCGCCGGGCAGGTGCGCGATTTCGATCCTGCGCAATGGATCGCGCCGAAGGAAATCAAGAAGATGGATCCGTTCATCCACTACGGCATCGCAGCGGGTACGCAAGCCCTGCGCGACTCCGGCCTGGAAGTGACGGAAGCCAACGCGCCACGCATCGGCGTGGCCGTGGCGGCAGGCATCGGCGGCCTCAACACCATCGAAGACACATCCATCGAGCTGCACGAAAAGGGGCCGCGCCGCGTGTCGCCGTTCTTCGTGCCGAGCTCGATCATCAATATGGTGTCAGGCCATCTGTCGATCATGTTTGGCCTGAAGGGGCCGAACATCGCCTGCGTGACGGCATGCACCACCGGTACGCACAATATCGGCCTGGCCGCGCGCATGATCCAGTATGGCGATGCCGACGTGATGATCGCCGGCGGTGCGGAATTCGCCACTACGGGTACCGCCATGGCTGGCTTCTGCTCGGCCAAGGCCATGTCCACCCGCAACGATGAGCCCACCAAGGCGAGCCGTCCTTGGGACAAGAGTCGCGACGGTTTCGTGCTGTCCGATGGTGCCGGTGTGCTGGTGTTGGAGGAATACGAACAGGCCAAGGCGCGCGGTGCGAACATCTACTGCGAGTTGGTTGGCTTTGGCATGAGCGGCGATGCGTACCATATCACCGCGCCCAGCGAGGGCGGTGAGGGTGCGGCGCGCTGTATGGCAGCGGCCCTGCGCGATGGCGGCATCAATCCCACTGACGTGCAGTACGTCAATGCGCATGGCACCTCCACCCCGCTAGGCGATCTGGGCGAAGTGCTGGCGGCCAAGAGCGTGTTCGGTGATCACGCCTACAAGCTGGCGATGAGCTCCACCAAGTCCACTACCGGCCACCTGCTGGGTGCCGCGGGCGGCGTGGAGGCAATCTTCAGCATTCTCGCCATGCGTGACCAAGTACTGCCGCCCACCATCAACCTGGATGAGCCGGGCGAAGGCTGCGATCTGGATTTCGTGCCGCACACCGCGCGCGACGCGAAGATCGACATTGCCATCTCCAACTCGTTCGGCTTCGGCGGGACCAACGGCACGCTCGCTTTCCGTCGACTCTGACCTATCGAGTGGGCTGCGTCATTCGCACCTTTGCCGGCCGGCGCGACCTTCTCGCGCCGGCCGCTGCATTTCCGGAGCGTTATCCGGCATTGCTGGAAAGCGTGACGCGCGCGAATGCGCACGCGCGCTACGACATCCTGTTTGCGTTTCCGCAGTCCACGCTGATGCTGGCTTCCGATGGCCTGGTGCACGAACCGGATGGACGCGTGCACGCTGGCCGCTTCCTTGATGCGCTCGATGATGCATGGCGTGCGGAGCGCCTGGCGCAAGGCATCGATGACGGATTGCCGTTCCACGGCGGCTGGGTGATGTTGCTGGCGTACGAACTGGCGGCGCAAATCGAGCCGACGCTGCGCCTGCATTATTCGCAGCAGTTGCCGGTGGCGCTGGCGCTGCGTTGTCCGGCGGCGATCATCGTCGACCATCTGCGCGAGCGCACCATCCTGGTTGCGGAAGCAGGGCGGGATGCATTGCTCGACGCAATGGAAGCCGATCTTTCCGTCACGCCGGAGATAGCGCCGCTGGCAGTTGCCGAAGGGATCGAGGAAGACGCGCCGGCGCGTTTCCTCGATGGCGTGGCGCGCGTGCACGAACACCTGCGTGCCGGCGATCTGTTCCAAGCCAATCTTTCGCGCGCATGGCGTGCCCGTTTTGCACAAGCGCCATCCGCCGCCAGTCTCTACGCCGCCCTGCGCCGCGCCAACCCCGCGCCGTTCGCAGGCTTGTTGCAGCAGAGGGGTTGGGCGGTGGCCAGCTCGTCTCCGGAGCGTCTGGTCGAAGCACGCCGCGGCATGGCGCAGACGCGCCCCATTGCCGGCACGCGGCCACGTGTGGACGGTGACGATGACCTGGCGCGCATCCGCGAGCTTGCCGCGCATCCCAAGGAACGCGCCGAACACGTCATGCTGATCGACCTGGAGCGCAACGACCTGGGTCGTGTGTGCAAGCCGGGCACAGTGGAAGTGAACGAGCTGATGGCGGTGGAAAGCTACGCGCACGTGCACCACATCGTCTCCAATGTGCGTGGACGGTTGCGCGAAGGCGTCACCCCGGGCCAAGTGATCGCGGCGACATTCCCGGGCGGCACCATTACCGGTTGCCCCAAGGTGCGCTGCATGGAAATCATCGCCGCCCTGGAAGATGCGCCGCGTGGCGCTTACACCGGCGCACTGGGCTATCTCGATCGCAACGGCGATCTGGATCTGAATATTTTGATCCGCACGCTGAGCTTGCATGGCAAGGAAGTCAGCCTGCGCGCGGGTGCCGGCATCGTGGCCGATTCCGATGCAGCAAAGGAACTCGATGAAACGCGCGCCAAGGCACGTGGCATGCTGCGTGCGCTCGGGGCGGCCGGCTGATGATGCTGATCAACGGTCAATCGGACGATAGCGTCTCGGTGCTCGATCGCGGCTTGAGCTATGGCGATGGCCTGTTCGAAACGATTCGCTTCGAGCAAGGCAGGGCGCCGTTATGGGCCCGGCATATGCAACGCTTGGCATGGGGATGCGAGCGTTTACGCCTGCCTGCGCCCGATACCGCGCTGCTTTGGCAAGAAGCACGCCAAGTGACAGGTGCGCAGGCGCTATGTGTTTTGCGCATCACCATGACACGCGGCCTTGGCCAACGCGGTTACGCATTGCCGGTGCCTGTTTCCCCCACACGGATTGTTGCTGCGTTTCCCATGCCAGCCGTCTGCGGCACTCTCTACACCCACGGCATGCGCCTGCATCGCTGTCGCACCACGCTTGCCGATCAGCCTTTGCTCGCCGGCATCAAGCATCTCAATCGTCTAGAGCAAGTGCTGGCACGCGCCGAATGGAGCGATCCGGATATCGGCGAAGGCTTGGTCTGCGACAGCCATGGGAATGTGATTTCCACGACGGCTGCCAATCTTTTTGCTGTCATCGATGGCATGCCCGTGACGCCCGCGGTGGATCGTTGTGGCGTGGCGGGCGTAGCTCGCGCGGCCATGCTGGACGCCTTTCCCAACTGCCAGGTGAGGGATTTGTCCTTGGACGAGGCCATGCGCGCCTCGGAGCTCTTCCTCAGTTCCAGCGTTCGCGGCATCCTGCCTGTTCAGGCCGTGGGCGATACCGTGTACGCTCCCGGTCCGGTTGCTCGTGCGATGCAGCAGCATTGGCGCGAGTTGGGTTTCGCGGTGGAGTGCGCATGAGTCGAGGCGATACACAAAGGGGGCGCGTATCGTGGCGCCTGCTGCTGGTGGTCCTGCTGCTGGCGCTGGTGAGTGCCGCGGGATGGTTCTGGCACGATTTCTCGCGCTTTGCCGTCACGCCGCTGCGGGTCAATGCCACGAGCGAGAGCGTCGACATAGGGCGCGGAACCAGCTTCAAAGACATCGTGCATCAATTGCGTGCGCAACATCTCACCACGTCCTCGCCGCTGTACTGGCGTCTGCTGGCTGAAAAAATGCACGTCGCCGGCCGCCTGCACGCTGGCGAATATGCTGTCACGCCAGGCATCACGCCGGCGCAACTGCTCACCGCCATGGCGCAAGGCAAAGTAATGCTGCGCGACGTCACCATCGTCGACGGCTGGACTTTCCGTGAAGTCCTGCAAGCCCTGGACAAGGCCGACAAACTCAAGCATGAAACCGATGGTCTCGACGACGCGGCCATCATGCAGAAGATCGGTGCGCCCGGCGAAAAACCGGAAGGACGTTTTCTGCCGGAAACCTACGCCTACGTAAAAGGCGACAGTGACATCGACATACTCCGCCGCGCCCACGAGGCGATGAGCAAAACGCTAGCCGCGCAATGGGCGCAACGCGCGCCCAATCTGCCGCTGGCCACGCCGTACGATGCATTGATTCTCGCCTCCATCGTGGAAAAGGAAACCGGACGAGCGGATGAGCGTCCACGCGTGGCTGGTGTGTTCATCCGACGCTTGCAAAAGAACATGCTGCTGCAGACCGATCCCTCGGTAATCTACGGCATGGGCAGCAGCTACGCCGGCAACATCCACAAAAGCGATCTGGCAACAGATACGCCATACAACACCTATACACGCCCGGGCCTGCCGCCCACGCCGATCGCCATGCCTGGCAAGCCAGCGATCGAGGCGGCGTTGCATCCGGCCGCTGGCGATGCGCTGTATTTCGTAGCGCGCGGTGATGGCACGCATGTGTTCGCCAGCACGCTGGAAGAACAGAATCGCAATGTTGCCTGCTATCAATTGAAGCGTTGCCAATGAACCGACGCGGACGTTTCATCTCCCTGGAAGGCGGCGAAGGCGCGGGCAAGAGCACCTTGCTCGGCGGCCTGCGCGACTATCTGCAGCAACATGGTGTGCAACTGCTGCAGGTGCGCGAGCCGGGTGGTACGCCGCTAGGCGAGGCGATTCGCTCGCTGGTACTCGATCCGGCGCATGCGTCGCTCAGCGCGGAAAGCGAATTGCTGTTGATGTTCGCCTCGCGCGCGCAATTGGTGCGCGAGCGTATCCAGCCGGCGTTGGAGGCAGGGCAATGGGTGCTGTGCGATCGCTATGTGGATGCCAGCTATGCCTACCAGGGCGGCGGGCGTGGCCAGCCGGTCGAGCGCATTGCGGACCTGGAACGCTGGGCGTGCGATGGCGTGAAGCCGGATCTCACGTTGCTGCTCGATCTGCCGGTGTCGACCGGACGTGCGCGTGCGGCAGGGCGGGGTGCCGCTGACCGCATCGAGACGGAGGCCGACGCGTTCTTCGAGCGCGTGCGTCAGGCGTATCGCGATCGTGCACATGCAGAGCCGCAACGTTTCCGCGTGATCGATGCCAGCCTGTCGCCGGACCAAGTACTGCAAGCGGCGATCGCGGCGACGACGCACCTGTTGGAGGCAAGCCGATGAGCCATCCTTCCTGGCATGCCGAACATTGGGCGCGCCTGCAGGCGCGCCGCCAGCGCGATGCCTTGCCGCATGCGTTGTTGCTGTGCGGCCCACAAGGCTTGGGCAAACGCGATTTTCTTCGCCGCTTCGTACGCGGTCTGCTTTGCCAGCATCCGCAGGAAGGCGATGCCTGCGGTACGTGCCGCAGCTGTCTGTTGTTCGATGCCGGTACGCATCCGGATGTCGTCGCGCTCAGTTACGGTCTTCGCAAAGATGGCGTGCAGCGCCAGGAGATCGTGGTGGATCAGATTCGCGAATTGTCCGCGCGTCTGGCCACCGCCAGTCAGTTTGGCGGTTGGCAGGTCGCCAGCATCGATCCGGCCGATGCGATGAACGCTGCTGCGGCCAACGCCTTGCTGAAAACGCTGGAAGAACCCGCTTCGCAAACCATGCTGATGCTGATCGCAGATGCGCCCTGGCGGATGCCGGCGACGATCCGCAGTCGCTGCCAGCGCATCGAATTCCAACTGCCCAAACATGAAGAATCCCTCGCCTGGTTGCAGGGCGTTGGCCTGCGCGATGCCGAAGCGGCTCTGGCCGCGGCGGGCGGCAATCCCGGTCTCGCACGGATGTGGGCGGAAGAGGGCGCGCTCGCGCAGCGCCAGGACGTTCGCAAGGATCTTGCCGCGCTGGCATCGGGTCGTGGTGATGCCATCGCGATGGGCAAGCGCTGGCTCGACGATGCGCCGGAGCAGCGACTGTGGTTTGCCGCGCAGGCCGTGGCGGAGGAAATGCGTGCACGCGCTACGACGCAAAACCCGCCGTTGTCGAGTTCGCTGGATGGCGAAGGGCTGATGGCGTGGTACGACGCCGCCAACCGCGCGCGCGAGGCGCTGCGCGGTCCGCTGCGCGGCGACCTGTTGCTCTTGGAGCTGCTGGGGCGCTGGCGCTGATGCAGCAATCGCTCGTCTGCGCGCAAACCCGCCTGCTGGTGGTTGCGCCGCATCCGGACGACGAGACACTGGGCTGCGGAATATTGCTGCAGCAGGTGCTGGCTGCTGGTGGCGAGGTGTGCGTCTTGCTGCTGACGGATGGCGACAATAATCCTTGGCCGCAGCGGTATGTGGAGCGTCGCATCTCGATTGACGATGCAGCACGCCAGCGCTGGGGCGCACGGCGCCGCGAGGAGGTGATGCACGCGCTGGCGCGCCTGGGCGTGCCGGCGTCCGCGGTGCACGCGCTAGGCTGGTGCGACATGGAGATAACCAGCCGCCTGCGTGATGAGGCGACCAAATCGACAGCTTCGATGCGTGCCGTCATCGAGGCATTCCAGCCCAATCTGGTTTGCGGTCCGGCACTGCGTGACAGTCATCCGGACCACGGCGCCGCGCATGTGCTGTGCCGGTTGACGCTGGCGGGGATGGAGTCGGCGCCCAGATTGCTTGCCTATCCCGTGCACGGCGGTGACACGTCGGATTGCACGCTATCCGTCGGCGCCACCGCGGAGCAGCGGCAGCGCAAGCTGGCGGCGCTCGGCGAGCACCGTACCCAGATGGCACTCAGCCGCGGACGCATGCTGCGCCTGGCAGATAGTCCCGAGCGTTATATGCCTGCGGACGGCAGGGGTGGGGATGGGCGTTTGCCCTGGCAGCCATCGGCGATATTGCAACCGTGGTTGGGATTGCTGGTGGCGACGCCTGCCGGCGTGAAGGACTGGTCATGGCCATCGGCACCACTGGCACGCGGCGCCGACGGGACGTTCCGGCTGCAGGAGCGCGAGGCGCAACCGACCTTCGTGAAACTGCACCTGGATTGGCCATCGCCCTGGATTTTCGATCACTGGGGCTGGTGGGAAGTTTGATGTCCACGCAGGCCGGGACGAAAATCCTGGCTTTCTCTGCAAGCCTTCGATGCTGGAATAGCCGCCTGGCCTGCGAGCTGCGCATCACGTCTTTGCGCACACCCGGCGGCATGGTTAGGATGTACCTCCACCACTCGCCGCCAGCGCTGTATCAAGGGGAGCAGGCATGAACCCGGTCGCCGCCCGCCAGGGCATCATCTCGTTGAAATTCAAGGACACGGCGTCGCTGTACAACTCGTACATGCCGTTCCTGAAGCATGGCGGCCTGTTTGCACCTACGGCACAGCGCTATTCGCTGGGTGACGAAGTGGTGCTGTTGATCAGCCTGATCGATGAAAGCGAACGCCTGTCAGTGGCCGGCAAGGTGGTGTGGATCACGCCGATCGGCGCGCAGGGCAACCGCACCGCCGGCATCGGCGTGCAGTTCAATGATTCTTCCGATGGGGCGGCGGCGCGTGCCCGCATCGAAGCCTTGCTGGCAGGCGTGCTGAATTCCGAGCGCGCCACGCAGACGATGTAGACAAGCGCTACCGTCGGCTCTTTGGCCTTTGGCAGGATTTTTTGCGTACAGGACGCGTGGTGCGTCCGTGCAGCGTTGTTGCACGCCCTGGCGACTGTAGGTTTATTGCAAGAAACATCCCATGGTGCACCACACAAGGCTTGTCGGCCCACCCATGCCCGCTGATACAATGTCGTGATCCCCGGGCTCGCCCTGAGGAACGTCGAGCGCCCACATCTGCCTCCACAGAGCTGGACAGCCCGCTGATTTGAACTTCCAGACCGGTTGCCCCCAACGGTCGCTGATGCACTCATGTGGTGCGGAGGTAAGTTAAACCGTGCTTGCCGAATATTGGCCCGTTCTCCTGTTCCTTGGCGTTGCCACAGGGCTGGGTGTCGTACTCCTCATCATCGGTCTGCTGGCCGGTCCCCGCCGCCCGGAGTCGGAGAAACTCTCGCCGTACGAGTGCGGCTTCGAGGCCTTCGAGGATGCGCGCATGCAGTTCGACGTGCGCTACTACCTCCTCGCCATCCTCTTCATCATTTTCGATCTGGAAATCGCCTTCCTGTTTCCGTGGGCGGTGGTGTTCCAGCACATCGGCATCGTCGCGCTGATTGAAATGGCGCTGTTCCTGCTGCTGCTGGTGGTCGGTTTTGCTTACGTGTGGAAGAAGGGAGCACTGGAATGGGAGTGATCTCCTCCATTGACCGGGTGATGCACAACCCGCAGCCGTTGAACCTGGTGGATGACATTCTGCGTCCGGCAGGTGACAACCCGGTTCTTCGCCACGGTGCCGTGACCACCACGGTCGATGCTCTGATGAACTGGGCCCGCACCGGTTCCATGTGGCCGATGACGTTTGGTCTCGCCTGCTGCGCCGTGGAAATGATGCACGCCGGTGCCGCGCGTCTCGACCTTGACCGCTACGGCGTAGTGTTCCGTCCAAGCCCACGCCAGTCCGACGTGATGATCGTGGCCGGCACGCTGGTCAACAAAATGGCCCCTGCGTTGCGCAAGGTCTACGACCAGATGCCCGACCCGAAATGGGTCATCTCCATGGGTAGCTGCGCGAATGGCGGCGGCTACTACCACTACTCGTATTCCGTCGTACGCGGCTGCGATCGCATCGTGCCGGTGGACATCTACGTGCCGGGCTGCCCGCCCACGGCCGAGGCGTTGATCCACGGCATTCTGCAATTGCAGAAGAAGATTCGTCGTACCAGCACCATCGCGCGTTCCTAAAAGGCGCAGTCAGTCATGAGCGATACGCAAACTAACTCGCTGGCCGAGCGGCTTGCCGCGCGATTCGGCGACAAGCTCGCCGTTTCCACCAGCCATGGTGCTGTGACGGCAGTGGTGGATGCAGCCAACCTGCTGGCTGTTGTCACCGCACTGCGCGACGAAGCGGGCTTCCGTTTCAGCGAACTGGTCGACTTGTGCGGCGTGGATTATCTCGGCTACGGCCAGACCGAGTGGGATACCACTGACGTATCCGGCAACGGCTTCTCGCGTGGCGTCGAGGGCGAGGCGATCGGCCGCTTCAGCTGGGATGACCGTCCGCGCGAGGTGTCGATCCCGAAGCGCTACGCGTCGGTTTTCCATCTGCTGTCGATCGAGCTCAATCAGCGTTTACGCGTGCGCGTGTTCTGCGACGATAACGATCTGCCGGTGGTGCCGTCACTCACCGGCATCCATCCGGGTGTGAACTGGTTCGAGCGAGAGGCGTTCGATCTGTTCGGCATCATCTACGAAGGCCATCCGGATCTGCGCCGTATCCTTACCGACTACGGTTTCGTCGGCCATCCGTTCCGCAAGGACTTCCCGCTGATCGGCAACGTGGAAGTGCGCTACGACCCCGAGCAAAAGCGCGTGATCTATGAACCCGTGTCGATCGAGCCGCGCGTGCTGGTGCCGCGCGTGATCCGCGACGACGCCGACCTGATGCAAGCGAAGGCGGAAGCCGCCGATCATTGGCGGGAGAACTGAGCATGGCGAGCCAAGAAATTCGCAATTACACGATGAACTTCGGGCCCCAGCATCCGGCCGCCCACGGCGTGCTGCGCCTGGTGCTGGAAATGGATGGCGAAACCGTCGTCCGCGCCGATCCGCATATCGGCCTGCTCCATCGCGGCACCGAGAAGCTGGCCGAATCCAAGCCGTTCAATCAATCGATCGGCTACATGGACCGTCTCGACTACGTGTCGATGATGTGCAATGAGCACGCTTACGTACGCGCCATCGAGACCCTGCTGGGTATCGAGGCGCCGGTTCGCGCGCAGTACATCCGCACGATGTTCGACGAGATCACCCGCATCTTGAATCACCTGATGTGGGTCGGTTCGAACGCGCTCGACCTGGGTGCGATGGCGGTGTTCCTGTACGCCTTCCGCGAACGCGAAGAGTTGATGGACTGCTACGAAGCAGTTTCCGGCGCGCGCATGCATGCCACCTACTATCGTCCTGGCGGCGTCTATCGCGATCTGCCGGGAAAAATGTCGCAGTACCGCGAATCGCCCTGGCATAAAGGCAAGGACCTGCAGCGCCTCAACAGCTGGCGTGAAGGTTCCATGCTCGACTTCCTCGACGCCTTCACCGCCGACTTCCCCAAGAAGGTCGACGAGTACGAAGAGTTGCTCACCAACAACCGTATCTGGAAGCAGCGTACCGTCGGTATCGGCGTGGTCTCGCCCGAAATGGCCCAGCAGTGGGGCATGACCGGCGTGATGCTGCGCGGCTCGGGCATTGCCTGGGACCTGCGCAAGAAGCAGCCGTATGCCAAGTATGCCGACGTGGATTTCGACATCCCGGTCGGCGTCAACGGCGACTGCTACGACCGTTACCTGGTGCGCATCGAAGAAATGCGCCAGTCCAACCGCGTCATCAAGCAGTGCGTGGACTGGCTGCGCGCCAACTCCGGTCCGGTGATGGTGGAGAACTTCAAGGTCGCGCCCCCCAAGCGCGAGGCCATGAAGGAAGACATGGAAGCCCTGATCCATCACTTCAAGCTGTTCACCGAAGGCTACGGCGTACCAGCCGGCGAAACTTATGCAGCGATCGAAGCGCCGAAGGGCGAGTTCGGCTGCTACCTGGTTTCCGACGGTGCCAACAAGCCGTTCCGCGTGCACCTGCGCGCGCCGGGTTTTGCCCATCTTTCGTCGATGGATGTCCTCGTACGCGGCCACATGCTGGCCGACGCGGTGGCAGTGATCGGCACCTATGACCTCGTGTTCGGCGAAGTCGATCGCTGAGCGGAAGAGGATAAGCACACATGAAAGCCACCGGAAATTACGAGCAGGTCAAGCACGTCGACCCGCTCGCCGTGCTCACCGAGCACACCCGCCATCACATCGATCATTGGCTGACCAAGTTCCCGCCGGATCGCAAGCGCTCCGCGCTGATCCAGGCGCTGTTTGCCGCGCAGGAACAGAACCACGGTCATCTCACCGACGAGCTGATCACGGCGGTCGCCAAGTACATCGATGTGCCTGCAGTGTGGGCCTACGAAGTGGCCAGCTTCTACTCGATGCTGGAAACCGTGCCCGTGGGACGCAACAACGTTGCGATCTGCACCAACATCTCCTGCTGGCTCAATGGCGCCGAAGACCTCGTGCGCCATTGCGAGAAGAAGCTCGGCATCAAGCTGGGTGAGAGCACGCCGGACGGTCGCGTGTATCTGAAGCGCGAAGAAGAATGCATTGCTGCGTGCGTATATGCGCCGGCGATGACGGTCAATGGTCATTACCACGAGCGTCTCACGACTGAAAAGGTCGATGAGATTCTCGACGGTCTCAAGTAAGGGCAGGGCAATGGCAGTCGGACCCGCACCCCAAGAGCATCAGGTCGTCTACACCACGCTGCATTTCGACAAGCCGTGGTCGATGGACAGCTACCAGCAGGCGGACGGTTACAAGGCGTGGCGAAAAATACTCGCCGAGAAGCCCGATCCTGCTTCGATCGTCGAGATCGTCAAAAGCAGCAACCTGCGCGGCCGCGGCGGCGCAGGCTTTCCCACCGGCTTGAAGTGGTCCTTCATGCCGAAGGGCAACATGCAGAAGTACATCCTCTGCAATTCCGACGAGTCGGAACCCGGCACGGCGAAAGACCGCGACATCCTGCGCTATAACCCCCACTCGGTGGTCGAAGGCCTGGCCATTGCTTGTTATGCCACCGGTTCCACCGTGGCGTACAACTACCTGCGCGGCGAATTCCATCACGAGCCCTTCGAGCATTTCGAAGAAGCGCTGAAGGAAGCCTACGCCGCAGGCTTGCTTGGCAGGAACATCCAGGGTAGCGGCATCGACGTGGACATCTACACCGCGCTCGGCGCCGGTGCATACATCTGCGGCGAAGAAACCGCACTGATGGAATCGTTGGAAGGCAAGAAGGGCCAGCCGCGCTTCAAGCCGCCGTTCCCGGCCAACTTCGGCCTGTACGGCAAACCCACCACCATCAACAACACCGAGACCTATGCCTCGGTGCCGGCAATCCTGCGCAATGGCGCCGAGTGGTTCTTGAATCTCGGCAAGCCGAACAACGGCGGCCCGAAGATCTTTTCGGTGTCCGGTCACGTCAATAAGCCCGGCAACTTCGAGATTCGCCTTGGCACGTCCTTCAAGGACCTGCTCGAGATGGCCGGCGGCGTGCGCAACGGCAACAAGTTGAAGGCCGTGATTCCCGGCGGTTCCTCGATGAAGGTGCTGCCTGCCGACATGATGATGGAATGCACCATGGACTACGACAGCCTGCAGAAGGCAGGGTCGGGCCTGGGTTCGGGCGCCGTGATCGTGATGGACGACACCACCTGCATGGTGAAGGCCTGCCATCGCATCTCGCGCTTCTACTTCAAGGAGTCCTGCGGCCAGTGCACGCCGTGCCGCGAAGGCACCGGCTGGATGTACCGCGTGTTGACGCGCATCGTCGAAGGCAAGGGTACGCAGGACGACTTGCATCGCCTCAAGGCCGTGGCCGGCCAGATCGAAGGCCATACCATCTGCGCGTTCGGTGAAGCAGCCGCGTGGCCGGTGCAGGGCTTCCTGCATCACTTCTGGAACGAATTCGAATACTACGTGCAGCACGGCCGCTCGATGACCGAGGACCGTCTCGCCGACACCCGTGGAGTTGCTGCATGAGTGCGCAGCCAGCCAATACCGCACCTGACGTCGTCAATATCGAGATCGACGGCAAGCCCACGCAGATCCGCAAGGGCGCCATGATCATCGAGGCGGCCGACAACGTCGGCATCGCCATCCCGCGCTTCTGCTATCACCGCAAGCTGCCGATCGCCGCCAACTGCCGCATGTGCCTAGTGGACGTGGAAATGGGCGGCCGCATGATGCCCAAGCCGCAGCCGGCTTGCGCCACGCCGGTGGCCGAAGGCATGAAGGTCATCACGCGTTCGGACAAGGCGCTGAAGTTCCAGCGCGACGTGATGGAATTCCTGCTGATCAACCATCCGCTCGATTGCCCGATCTGCGATCAGGGCGGTGAGTGCGAACTGCAGGACATCGCGCTGGGCTACGGTCGCAGCGTGTCGCGCTACACCGAGCGCAAGCGCACCATTGCCGACGAAAACCTCGGCTCGCTGGTCGCCACCGAAATGACCCGCTGCATCCAGTGCACGCGCTGCGTGCGCTTCACCAGCGAGATCGCCGGGACCTACGAACTCGGCGGCATGAGCCGCGGCGAGAACCTGCAGATCGGCACCTACATCGGCAAGGCGCTGGAAACCGAACTGTCGGGCAACGTCATCGACGTCTGCCCGGTCGGCGCGCTCACCAACAAGCCCTTCCAGTTCAAGGCGCGCGCCTGGGAACTGATTGCCAAGCCTTCCGTCGCTTATCACGATGCGCTCGGCTCCAACCTGTGGTTGCATACGCGCCGCGGCGAGGTGCTGCGCACGGTGCCGCGTGATAACGAAGCCATCAATGAATGCTGGCTCTCCGATCGCGATCGCTACAGCCACGAAGGCCTGTATGCCGCCGATCGCTTGCATGCGCCGGAGGTGAAGCGTAACGGTCAGTGGCAGAAGACCACCTGGGACGACGCGCTTGCCGTCGCCGTCGAAGCGCTGAAGAGCGTACCGGGCAGCGAACTCGGCATGTTGGTGCACCCGGCCACGACCAGCGAAGAAGGCGAGCTGCTGGTTCGCCTCGCGCAGGGCCTGGGCAGTGCGCACATCGACCATCGTCTGCGCCAGCTCGACTTTGCCGACAACGCCACTGCGCAAACCTTCGCCATGTCGGTTGCCGACGTGGACAAAGTCAAGGCGGCGCTGCTGGTCGGTTCCGACCTGCGTTACGAAATGCCCTTGCTTAACCATCGCATCCATCAGGCGGTGAAGAAGGGTGCGAAGGTCTACGCCGTCAATCCGGCTGAATTCAACTTCAATTACAACCTGGCCGGCGAAGCCGTGGTGCCGCCGCACCACCTGGTCGACTCGCTGCTGGTGCTGGCCAAGGTGTTGATCGAAAGTGGCGTCGCGCAGCCGGGCTTCATCTCGGGTGAATCGCTTGCGCCTTTGCAGGTGAGCGACAAGGCGCGCGAAGCCGTCGAAGCAATGAAGTCCGGCCACGCCGTGATCATTCTCGGTGAAGCGGCGGTGACGCATCCGCAGGCGTCCTGGCTGCGCGCCGTGGCGCGCTTCATCGCCGAAGCAACGGGCGCTGGCTACAACGAGCTGCCGGTTGGCGCGAATGCAGTGGGCCTCACCAAGGTCGGCGTGCTGCCGGGCAACGGTGGCTTGAATGCACAGGCCATGCTGGCGCAGCCGCGCAAGGCTTACCTGTTATACGGTCTGGAATTTCCGCACGACTTTGCTGATGGCGCGGCTGTTACCAGCGCGCTGACTGGCGCGCAGCACGTCGTTGCCTTCAGCGCGTTCGCCAACGCAGCGTTGCGTGAGGTGGCCGATGTGATCCTGCCGATCGGCCTGCTGCCGGAAATCGCCGGCACGCTGGTGAACGTGGATGGCCTCCTGCAACGCGTGGAAGCAGGCGCCAAGGCACCGGCCGAAGCACGCGCGGGCTGGAAGGTGTTGCGTGCGCTGGGCGGCCTGATGAAGCTGGCCGGCTTCGAATTCGACGACATGGCTGGCCTGCGCGAAGGCATGACCGAGCGCAAGCCTGCAACATTGCAGAGCCTGGCCGAGCGCAAGCCGGCCCAAGGTCTGAGCCGTCTTGCCACCTTGCCGATCTATCGCAGCGACGCGGTGGTCCGCCGCGCGAGTTCGTTGCAGGCACATCCGCTCAACCGCGCGCCGGCCATCCGCTTGAACGCGAGCGAAGCACAGCGTCAGGGACTGGGCGAGGGCGACAAGGTCAAGCTCGCGAATGCGGTCCTGCCGCTGGCCATCGATGCCACGTTGCCCGACGGCGCCGTGTGGATCGAGGCCGCTCACGACCAGACCGCGACGCTGCCACCCTATGGCGCAGTCATCACCTTGAGCAAGGCGTAACCCATGGGCGATCAACTTATCCATCAGCTCCTGCTACCGCTCCTCTACACGATTGCGGTCGTATTGCCGCTGGTTATCGCAGTGGCCCTGTACGTGTGGTGGGAGCGCAAGGTCATCGGCTGGATGCACGTCCGCATGGGACCCAATAAAGTGGGACCGTTCGGTTTGCTGCAGGCCTTCGCCGACGTGGTGAAGCTGTTGTTGAAGGAGGTGATTCTCCCCAGCAACGCAAACAAGGCGCTGTACTACCTCGCGCCACTGATCGGCCTGGTGCCGGCGCTCGCTGCATGGGCCGTTATCCCGTTCGACAACAAGGTGGTGCTGTCCAACGCCAACGCCGGCCTGCTGTATTTGCTGGCGATGACCTCGCTGGGCGTGTACGGCATCATTCTGGCCGGTTGGTCGTCCAACTCACGCTACGCGCTGCTCGGCGCTATGCGCTCGGCGGCGCAGGTGATCTCCTACGAACTGGCCATGGGCTTGTGCCTGGTGTGCGTGCTGGTGCTGGCGGGTAGCCTGAACCTCACCGACATCGTGCAGGCGCAGGGTGGTCACAAGGGCATCGCGGACTGGTTCATGTGGCCGTTGCTGCCGGTGTTCGTCGTCTACTTCATCTCCGGCGTCGCCGAAACCAACCGCGCACCGTTCGACGTGGCGGAAGGCGAGTCGGAAATCGTGGCCGGCTTCCACGTGGAATATTCGGGTTCGGCGTTCGCGCTGTTCTTCCTGGCCGAATACGCCAACATGATCCTGGTCAGCTTCCTGGCCTCGATCCTGTTCTGCGGCGGCTGGCTGAGCCCGTTCCCGGACAGCATCCCCGTCCTGGGCGCCGCCAACCCGGTGTGGCTGGCGATCAAGGTCTTCGTGTTTGCCACGCTGTTCCTGTGGTTCCGTGCCACCTTCCCGCGTTATCGCTATGACCAGATCATGCGCCTGGGCTGGAAGGTGTTCATTCCCATCGGCATCGTCTGGGTGCTGGTCGCCGGCTGCATGAAGTACTACGGCTGGGTCCACGTCGGCACGGGAGGCTAAGGAAAAACCATGTCCCGCGTTACCAATTATTTCAAGAGCCTGCTGCTCATCGAGCTGCTCAAAGGCATGGCGCTCACGCTTCGGTACATGTTCCTGCCGAAGTACACGATGCGCTACCCGATGGAGCACATCCCCAAGTCCAACCGCTTCCGCGGCCTGCATGCGCTGCGCCGTTACGCCAACGGCGAAGAACGCTGCATCGCCTGCAAGCTGTGCGAGGCAGTGTGCCCGGCCTTGGCGATCACCATCGATTCCGCGCCGCGCGAGAGCGATGGCCAGCGCCGTACCACGCGCTATGACATCGACTTGTTCAAGTGCATCTACTGCGGCTTCTGCGAAGAAAGCTGCCCGGTGGACTCGATCGTCGAAACGCACATCCACGAATACCACTTCGAACATCGCGGTGAAAACGTGGTGACCAAGCCTCAGCTGCTGGCCATCGGCGACCGCTTCGAAGCGGACATCGCGGCGGCCCGCGCCCAAGACGCGGCTTACCGCTAAGGACATCCCATGATCGACACGTCCTTATTCCAACTCGTCTGTTTCTATGCCTTCGCCGCGGTCACCGTGATCGCGGCGCTGTCGGTGATCACGCTGCGCAACTCGGTGCACGCCGTGCTGGCATTGGTGCTCACCTTCTTCAGCACGGCCTGCATCTGGATGTTGGCCGAGGCGGAATTCCTCGCCATCGCCTTGATCGTGGTCTATGTCGGCGCCGTGATGGTGCTGTTCCTGTTCGTGGTGATGATGCTCGACATTGACCAGGAAAAGCTGCGCGAGGGCTTCGTGAAGTTCCTGCCGGTCGGCCTGGTCGTCGCGGTGGTGATGCTGGTGGAAATGCTCGGACTGATCGGCGTGCGCGTGATGCACGTGCAGACCATGGGCGAGAACCCGGCCACCGCCGCAGGTTTGTCCAACACCGCATGGCTGGGCATGGCGCTCTACACGCAATACCTGCTGCCGTTCGAGATCGCTGCGCTGATCCTTACCGTCGGCGTGATCGCCGCCGTGGCGCTGACGCTGCGTCACCGCACCGGTGCGCGCAAGCAGCATCCGAGCGAGCAGGTGGCCGTCAAGGCGACCGATCGCGTGCGCATCGTCAAGATGGCGGCGGAGCGCCCGGTTGAAACCCAACCCGCCGCGCCGGCCCAGGAGCCCAAGCCATGATTACGCTTTCGCATTACATCGTGCTGGGCGCGATCCTGTTCTGCATTTCGGTGGCCGGCCTGTTCATCAACCGCAAGAACGTGATCGTGCTGCTGATGGCGATCGAGCTGATGCTGCTCGCGGTGAACATCAACTTCGTGGCGTTCTCCCGTTTCGGCCACGACGTGGCGGGGCAGGTCTTCGTGTTCTTCATCCTCACCGTGGCCGCGGCGGAATCCGCGATCGGCCTGGCGATCCTGGTCCTGCTGTTCCGTAATCGCAGCACGGTCAACGTTGCCGAAATCGACAGCATGAAGGGCTAAGCAATATGGAACTTTCCTCCTCCATCCTGTTGACCATTGCGCTGGCGCCGCTCGTCGGCTGCTTGTTTGCGGGCTTCCTTGGCAAGCAGATCGGCCGCGCCGGTGCGCACAGCGTCACCATCCTCGGCCTGCTGATCTCCTGCGGCCTGTCGTTCTACGTGCTGTACCAGATCGTCTTCGCCGGTGCTCCGGTCTACAACCACAACATCTACACCTGGTTCGAGATCGGCAAATACACCGCCACGGTCGGATTCCTCATCGATCATCTCACCGCGATGATGATGGTGGTGGTGACCTTCGTGTCGCTGCTCGTGCATGTGTACACCATCGGCTACATGGCGGACGATCCGGGCTACCAGCGCTTCTTCAGCTACATCTCGCTGTTCACCTTCTCGATGTTGA
This sequence comes from Dyella sp., assembly GCF_036746095.1. Taxonomy (NCBI): domain Bacteria; kingdom Pseudomonadati; phylum Pseudomonadota; class Gammaproteobacteria; order Lysobacterales; family Rhodanobacteraceae; genus Dyella; species Dyella sp. Next base: position 138,028 of record NZ_DAIOEU010000003.1, on the reverse strand, counting down.
TGCTCGTGATGAGCAACAACTTCCTGCAGCTGTTCTTCGGCTGGGAGGCGGTGGGCCTGGTGTCGTACCTGCTGATCGGCTTCTGGTACAAGCGCCCGACGGCGATCTTCGCCAATCTCAAGGCATTCCTCGTCAATCGCGTGGGCGACTTCGGTTTCCTGCTGGGTATCTCGGCCGTGCTGTTCTTCCTGGGCACGCTGGATTACGCCACCGCATTTGCCACGGCGCCGACCTTGGTGGGCAAGACGCTGACGCTCACCCAGAACATCCACTGGGATGCGGCCACGGTGATCTGCATCCTGCTGTTCATCGGCGCGATGGGTAAGTCCGCGCAGGTGCCGCTGCACGTGTGGCTGCCTGACTCGATGGAGGGCCCCACCCCGATCTCCGCACTGATCCACGCCGCGACGATGGTGACGGCCGGCATCTTCATGGTGGCGCGCATGTCGCCGCTGTATGAGCTGTCGGAAACCGCGCTGAGCGTGGTGTTGGTGATCGGCGCCACCGGTGCGCTGTTCACCGGCCTGATCGGTATCGTGCAGAACGACATCAAGCGCGTGGTGGCGTACTCCACGCTGTCGCAGCTGGGCTATATGACGGTCGCGCTGGGCGTGTCCGCCTATGCCGGCGCGGTGTATCACCTGATGACCCATGCGTTCTTCAAGGCGCTGCTGTTCCTGGGCGCAGGCTCGGTGATCATTGCCATGCATCACGAGCAGGACATGCGCTACATGGGCGGCCTGCGCAAGTACATGCCGATCACCTGGATCACGATGTGGATCGGTGCGCTCGCGCTGTGCGGCGTGCCGTTCTTCTCGGGTTTCTACTCGAAGGACGCGATCATCGAGGCCGTGCAGCATTCGCATCGCTGGGGTTCGGGCTACGCCTACTTCTGCGTGTTGCTCGGTGCGTTCGTCACGGCGACCTATACATTCCGCCAGATGTACCTGACCTTCCACGGCAAGGAGCGCTTCCGCGTCGAGCATCACCATCACGATGCGCATGGGCATGATCAAGGCAAGGACACGCATGCGCACGAGCATCCGCTGCATGCCGACGTCCATGCTCCGCACGCGCATGCGATGACGGACGATCCGGCCAAGCATGGCGGTCACGGTGGCCATGAGCCGGGTGTGCTGGAACATGCGCCGAAGGAGTCGCCGTGGGTGGTCACGCTGCCGCTGATCCTCCTGGCGATTCCGTCGCTGGTGGTGGGCTGGTTTACCGTCAAGCCGATGCTCTACGGCGGCTGGTTCGGTGGCGCCATCCACGTCAACGAATCCAACGACGTGCTGGGCGAGATGGCAAAGGAGTTCGATGGCTGGGCCTCGGCCGGCCTGCATGGCCTTACTCAGGTGCCGTTCTTCCTGGTGCTGGCGGCCTTTGTCATCACGACCTACATCTACCTCTTCAATCCGTCGCTGGCCGGCAAGATCAAATCCGCGCTCAAGCCGTTCTGGGTCGTCCTTGACCGCAAATACTGGGTCGATGACATCTACTTCGCGATCTTCGCGCGTGGTGGCGTGAAGCTGGGCCGCATGTTCTGGAAAGGTGGCGATGCGGCCGTGATCGACGGCGTGCTGATCGACGGTTCGGCCAGCCTGATCCAGCGCATTGCCGCAGGCGTGCGCCGCGTGCAGTCCGGTTATCTGTATCACTATGCGTTTGCGATGATCCTTGGCCTGATCCTGCTTTTGGGCGGGTATTGGCTGGTCGGGCAGCACTAAAGGGAAGCGCTCCATGTTCAATCACTTGCTCAGCCTGCTGATCTGGCTGCCCATCGTTGGCGCGGTGCCCGTGTTGCTGGCCGGTTCCGGCCGTCCCAACGCGGCGCGCTGGATCGCCCTGTTGATGGCCATCCTCACCTTCGCCATCAGCCTGTTCCTCATCCCGCAGTACAACGCTGACGTCTCCGGCATGCAGCTGGTCGAAAGCCATGTGTGGATCGAATCGCTCAACGTCCACTATGGTCTCGGCGTCGACGGCATTTCCGTCGCGCTGATCCTGCTGACCACCTTCGTGGGCATCCTGGTGATCATCGGCGCCTGGGAAGTGATCCAGGACAAGCCGCACCAGTACATGGCCGCCATGCTGGTGCTCGAAGGCCTGATGATCGGTGTGTTCTGTGCCACCGACGCCTTGCTGTTCTATGCCTTCTTCGAGGCGATGCTGATCCCGATGTTCATCCTCATCGGCATCTGGGGCGGCCCGCGTCGCGTCTACGCCACCCTGAAGTTCTTCATCTACACGTTCTTCGGCTCGATCTTCATGCTGATCGGCCTGATCTACCTGTACCTGAAGGCAGGCACGTGGGATCTGCACGCGCTGCAGGCGCTGCCGCTGTCGCTGACCGAGCAGAGCTGGCTGTTCTTTGCCTTCCTGATTGCCTTCGCGGTGAAGGTGCCGATGGTGCCGGTGCACACCTGGTTGCCGGATGCGCACGTGGAAGCGCCGACCGGCGGTTCGGTGGTGCTGGCGGCGGTGATGCTGAAGATCGGCGGATACGGCTTCCTGCGTTTCAGCCTGCCGATCGTGCCGGATGCCTCGCATCAATTCGCATGGGTCGTGATCCTGCTCAGCCTGATCGCCGTGGTCTACATCGGCTACGTGGCGCTGGTGCAGGAGGACATGAAGAAGCTGGTGGCGTATTCGTCCGTGGCGCACATGGGCTTCGTTACCCTCGGTATTTTCATCGCCTTCATGCTAGTGCGCGACCAGGGCAATACCGATGCCGCGCGCCTGGGCATGCAGGGCGCCATGGTGCAGATGATTTCGCACGGCTTCGTCTCGGGCGCGATGTTCTCGTGCATCGGCGTGTTGTATGACCGCCTGCATACCCGCCTGATCAAGGACTACGGCGGCGTGATCAATGTGATGCCGTGGTTCGGTTTCTTCTACGTGCTGTTCGCGATGGCCAACTGCGGCCTGCCGGGTACCAGCGGATTCGTGGGCGAGTTCATGGTGATCCTGGCCAGCTTCAGCGCCAATCCGTGGATCGCGCTGTTCGCCGCCTTCACCCTGATCATCGGCGCGGCGTACACGCTGTGGCTGGTCAAGCGCGTGCTGTGGGGCGAGGTGACCAATCCGCACGTGGCCGAGATGAAGGACATCAACGGCCGCGAGTGGCTGGTGCTGGGTGCGTTCGCTGCATTGACACTGATCATTGGCGTGTGGCCGGAACCGCTGACCCACCTGATGAACACCTCGGTGAACCAGCTCGTGCAAGTGCTGGCCATTCACAAAGTTTGATCGAGAACGACCATGCCGACTATCAACGACATTCTCATCATGCTGCCGGAATTCTTTCTGGTTGCCGCGGCGTGCGTTCTCCTGCTGGCCGACGCTTTCATGAAGCCGGCCGAGCGCGTGTACCTGCACTGGCTCTCCATCGGCGTGCTGGTGGTCACCGGCTACCTGGTGCTGCGCTATCAGCCCGAAGGCGCGGTCACTGCGTTCGGTGGCATGTTCATCCGTGACGGGCTGAGCACGATCCTCAAGCTGTTCGCGATCCTGTCCACCATCCTGGTCTTCATCTACGGCCGTCCGTACATGGTCGACCGCAAGCTGTTCGTGGGCGAGTTCTATACGCTCATGCTGTTCGCGGTGATTGGCGTGATGTTGCTGGTGTCGGCCGGCAGCCTGGTGATGGTCTACCTGGGCCTGGAATTGCTGACGCTGTCGTCCTACGCACTGGTGGCGCTGAACCGCGATTCCAGCTTGTCGTCCGAAGCCGCCATCAAGTATTTCGTGCTGGGTGCGTTGTCGTCGGGCCTGCTGCTGTATGGCATGTCGATGATCTATGGCGCCACCGGCACGTTGGGCCTGGCGCAACTGCATGAAGCCATTCCCCACAGTGCGATGCCGCATCTCCTGATTTTTGGCCTGGTGTTCCTGGTGATCGGCGTGGCGTTCAAGCTGGGTGTGGCGCCGTTCCACATGTGGATTCCGGATGTCTACGAAGGCTCGCCTACGTCAGTGACCGCCTTCATCGGTTCGGCTTCCAAGCTCGCCGCGTTCGGCATGGCGTTCCGCCTGCTGGCTACCGGCATGGGTGATTTCTCGCAGCACTGGCAGATCATGCTGGCCGCGCTGGCGGTACTGTCGCTGGCTATCGGCAACATCGTGGCCATCGTGCAGAGCAACCTCAAGCGCCTGCTCGCCTATTCGACCATCTCGCACATGGGTTACCTGCTGCTTGGCTTGGTCAATGCAGGCCCGGAAGGTTATTCGGCCGCGATGTTCTACGCAGTGAGCTATGCGCTGATGTCCACCGCAGCCTTCGGCGTGATCCTTGCGCTGAGCCGCACCGGTTTTGAATGCGACAACATTGATGACTTCAAGGGTCTCAACCAGCGTGCGCCGTGGATGGCGTTCCTGATGATGCTAGCGCTGTTCTCCCTGGCCGGCGTGCCGCCGCTGTTCGGTTTCTTCGCCAAGCTGCTGGTACTGCAGGCTGCGATACACGCCGGCATGTTGTGGCTGGCGATCGTGGGTGCTGTGTTCGCCATCATCGGCCTGTACTACTACCTGCGCGTGGTGAAGGTAATGTACTTCGACAAGCCGGATGCCGGCACCGAAGTGCGCATCCAGCCCGATTTCACGCTGCGTCTGGTGTTGTCGCTGAATGCGTTGGTGCTGCTCGGACTTGGCTTGTACTGGGGGCCGTTGCTGAGCTGGTGCAAGCAGGCATTCGTGGGTTGAGAAAAAATTTCTTCCGCGAAAGAGAAAAAAATAGCGATCATGGTCTTGCAAGAATTCGGCCAAGTCGCTAACATTCTCGGACTCTGATGCGGGGTGGAGCAGTCTGGCAGCTCGTCGGGCTCATAACCCGAAGGTCGTAGGTTCGAATCCTACCCCCGCTACCATGTTCATAAAAAAAGCCAGCGATCGTCGCTGGCTTTTTTTATGCCTATGGGAAATCCGCGCCTGATGACAGCGATGGGTTGTTTGCATGGCGGGAAGGGCGATAAATCATTGCGTTGCACCGTCCTGTTACGTATACTTTCCGAACTCTGTAGCGGTCAGAAGCGCGTCATACAGGCGTGAATCGGCAGGCGACCAGATCTTTCTTGGACAAGAAAGCCTCCTTGCGAGGCTTTTTTGTTGGGCGCAAGGATGCGTATGCGTCGTGCCGGGTGATAATCACCGGCTTGGGACGCACGGAAAGGCTCTGGTAGAGCGGGACATCGGCAAGGTAAGGGAATGGGCCGTCAGAGCCCATTTTTTGTTTCCGGCAACGGTATCGAGAGAGAGTGGACACACAGGCGCTAGCACAACGCTTCACTGACGTTTTGGCGGATCTCCAGCTGGAATGCATCGGCGTGGAATTCAGCCCTTCACTGGGTCAGAGCACGCTGCGCGTCTATATCGATACCGAAGGGCGCGAGGTCACCCTCGACGATTGCGAGGCGGCAAGCCGCGAACTCTCGGCGCTGCTCGACGTGGAAGACCCCATTCCTGGTCATTACGTGCTGGAAGTGTCCTCGCCAGGTATCGATCGCCCGCTGTTCACTGCCGCACAGTTCGCCAAAGTGACCGGGCAGGAAGTGAAGGTTCTGCTGAAGGCGCCATTGGAAGGACGCCGCCGTCTGCGCGGCAAGATCGTTTCGGTGGAAGGCGAGCAGATCAGTCTGGAAACGGAAGGCAAAGTATTTCAGTTCGAGCACGATGCGGTGGAAAGCGCGCGCATCGTGCCGGATTGGGCCGCGCTTGGTTACGTGCCGCAGCCCAAACCCGGCGGTCGCAAGCTGGGCGGGAAAAAGGGTAGAACTTAAGGTCAATCTGTGATGGAACGCTGGACAGCGTTCACGGAGTGGTTGCAATGAGCAAAGAGCTTTTGCTGGTCGTAGATGCGGTTGCCAACGAAAAAGGTGTGTCGCGCGATGTGATCTTCCAGGCGATGGAAGCTGCGTTGGCGTCCGCTGCAAAAAAACGTTATCCGGATGAAGACCCGGATATCCGCGTCAGTATCGATCGCAACTCGGGCGACTACGAAACCTTCCGTCGCTGGGAAGTCATCGCTGACGACGGCGAAATGGAATCTCCGTTCCGCCAACTGCGCCTGATGGATGCCGAGGACGAGCGTCCCGGTGCGCAGATCGGCGAATTCGTCGAGCAGCAGATTGAAAACGCCGAATTCGGCCGTATTGCTGCGCAGGCCGCCAAGCAGGTGATCGTGCAGCGTGTGCGCGAAGCCGAGCGCCAGCAAGTCGTCGATGCGTTCAAGGATCGCGTGGGTGAGTTGGTTACCGGCATTGTCAAGCGCGTCGAACGTGGCAACGTCTACCTCGATCTCGGCGGCAATGCCGAAGCCTTCATTCCGCGTGACAAGACCATCCCGCGTGAATCGCACCGCGTCGGTGACCGCGTGCGTGGTTATCTATTCGAAGTGAAATCCGAAGCGCGCGGCCCGCAACTGTTCGTGTCGCGCGCCGCACCGGAATTCATGATCGAGCTGTTCAAGCTCGAAGTGCCGGAAGTAGGCCAGGGCCTGGTCGAGATCAAGGGCTGCGCTCGCGATCCGGGCGACCGCGCCAAGATCGCCGTGGTGGCGCACGATAGCCGCACCGATCCTATCGGTGCCTGCATCGGTATGCGCGGTTCGCGCGTGCAGGCGGTATCGAACGAGCTCAACGGCGAGCGCGTGGACATTATCCTGTGGCACGAAAATCAGGCCCAATACGTGATCAACGCGATGGCGCCGGCCGAAGTGCAGTCCATCATCATGGATGAAGACAAGCACTCGATGGACATCGCAGTGGCCGAGGACAAGCTGTCCCAGGCTATCGGCCGCGGCGGCCAGAACGTGCGCCTGGCCAGCAAGCTCACCGGTTGGCAGCTCAACGTGATGACCCAGGACCAGGTCGCCGCCAAGAGCGAGGCCGAGCAGGAGTCCGCTCGTCAGCTGTTCATGGACAAGCTGGAAGTGGACCAGGAAATCGCCAACATCCTGGTGCAGGAAGGCTTCTCCAGCGTCGAGGAAATTGCCTACGTGCCGAGCGCAGAACTGCTGGCCATCGAAGGCTTCGACGAGGACATCGTCGAAGAGCTGCGCGCCCGCGCCCGCGACTCGCTGCTGACCGAAGCGCTGGCCGTCGAGGAAAATCTCGACGAGCACCAGCCTTCCGAGGAACTGCTGAACATGGACGGCATGGACGAAGCGACGGCTTACGCGCTGGCTGAGCGCGGTGTCGTCACGATGGACGATCTGGCCGATCTCGCGGTCGACGACATGATCGACATCGACGGCATGGACGAGGATCGTGCTGCGGCACTCATCATGGCGGCACGTGCGCCGATGATTGCGCGGCTGGAGAAGGGCGGCTAACCGCGGGCGGCAGCGTCCCGGATGGGCGCGCCGGGAGACCGATTTTGGTCTCCACCAAGGACGGAGGTGGCCGTGCAAGAACATGCCTCATAGACAGGTTTTGTACGGACGATAAGCGCGGGAACGGCGGAGAAAGAATCACGATGTCGGACGTCACAATCAAACAACTCGCTCAGGTTCTGGGCATGCCCGTCGACCGGCTGCTGACGCAGCTCGGTGAAGCCGGTATGAAATTCTCGAACCCGGAGCAGGTCATCAGCAGCACCGAGAAGGTGAAGCTGCTGGGTTTTCTGCGCCGTACGCACGGCAAGGCAGATGCCACCGTCGAAGCCGAGGATTCCTCGCCGCGACAGATCACGCTCAAGCGCCGCAAGATCAGCGAACTGAAGGTTTCCACGCCGGGCGGCCGCGGCACCTCCAGCGCCAAGACGGTGAACGTGGAAGTGCGCGCCAAGCGCACCTACGTCAAGCGCAGCGTGATTGCCGAGGAAGCAAGCACGGATACCGAGCGCGAAGAAGCGCTGCGTCGACTACAGGAATCGCAGCAGCAGCGCGAGCACGAAGAACACGAGCGCGTCGAAGCTGAACATCGGCGCCAGGAAGAAGCGCGTCAGCATGCTGAAGAAGAAGCTGCGCGCCGTGACGCCGAAGCAGCCGAACGCGCACGTCAGGAAGAAGCGGCTGCGCAGGCCGCCGCCGAAGCGCAGGCCGCTGCACAGCAAACGCAGCAGCAAGCCCAGCCTGTCGAAGCACAACAAGAGCCGGTACGCGTTCCCGAGCCGGTGGTTAAACCCGAGGAAGAAAAAGTGGCCGAATCCCCGGCCGTGCAGCGTATCGATCCCAACTCGCTGGGCATGATCCTGCCGCGCATCCATGAACCACGTAAACGTGAGAAGAAGCCCGTGGCGGCGGTGCCTGCGCCGGCCCCGGCCCCCGCTCCCGCTCCCGCGCCGACCCCTGCGCCGAGTAGCGGCGCCGATCGCGGCAAGACCAAACATGGCGGCGGCTTTCGCGATCGTGAAGACGTGGCCGGTGGCAAGCGCTTCGCCGCCGGTGAACTGCATCTGTCCGATGCCGACCGCGCGCGCCGCTCCAAGCGTGGCAAAGCGAGCAGGTCTGCGGTGCGTGAAGCACCGCGTGGCGGCGCGCCGTCCGCCGGTCCGCACGGCTTCTCCAGGCCCACGGCGCCGGTCGTGCGCGAGGTCGTGGTGAGCGACGCCAACGTAGTCGCCGAGCTTGCGCAGAAGATGGCGGTCAAGGGTTCCGAAGTGGTCAAGGCGCTGTTCAAGATGGGCGTGATGGCTACCATCAACCAGACCATCGACCGCGATACCGCCATGCTAGTGGTGGAAGAACTGGGCCACAAAGCCGTGGAGGCCAGCGAGCAGGGCGCCGAAGCCGCGCTGGCTGCGCACACGCAAAGTGCCGAGCTGGAAGGCGAGCGCACACCGCGCCCGCCGGTAGTCACCATCATGGGTCACGTCGATCACGGCAAGACCTCGCTGCTCGACTACATCCGCCGCACCAAGGTGGCGGCTGGCGAAGCGGGTGGCATCACCCAGCACATCGGCGCGTACCACGTGACGACGCCGAAGGGCGTGATCACCTTCCTGGATACGCCCGGCCACGCCGCGTTCACGGCGATGCGCGCACGCGGCGCGCAGTCCACCGACATCGTGGTGCTGGTGGTAGCCGCTGACGACGGCGTCATGCCGCAGACGCAGGAAGCCGTGCAGCATGCGCGCGCGGCCAAGGTGCCGCTGATCGTCGCGATCAACAAAATGGACAAGTCCGACGCCAATCCGGACCACGTCAAGCAAGGTCTCGGCAATCTCGAGGTGATTCCGGAAGAGTGGGGCGGCGACACGCCGTTCATCCCGGTATCGGCCAAGACCGGCATGGGCGTGGACACCTTGCTTGACGCCATTTCGGTGCAGGCTGAAATCATGGAGCTGACGGCGGTCGAAGACGGCCCCGCTTCAGGCGTGGTGATCGAATCGAGCCTTGATCGCGGCCGTGGTCCGGTGGCGACCGTGCTGGTGCAGCAGGGTACGCTCAAGCGCGGCGACTTCGTGGTCTGCGGCATCGAATACGGCCGCATGCGCGCGCTGATCGACGAGACCGGCAAGACCGTGCAGGAAGCCGGCCCTTCGATTCCGGTACAGGTGCTCGGCTTGTCCGGCGTGCCGGAAGCGGGCGACGATTTCGTGGCCGTGGCCGACGAACGCCTGGCGCGCGAAGTGGCGGCAGAGCGTCAGTTGAAACGGCGCGAGACGCGCATGGTCAGCAAGGCCAATCGCCTGGAAGACATCATGGCGCAGATGGGCCAGGCCACCGAGCAGCAGACGCTCAACATCCTGGTCAAGGCCGACGTACAGGGTTCCGTGCAGGCTTTGCGCGATTCGCTCAGCCAGATCGGCAACGAGAACGTGAAGGTGAACGTGATTGCGGCCGGCGTCGGTGGCATCACCGAATCCGACGCCACGCTGGCGGCCGCATCGAAGGCGCTGATCATCGGCTTCAACGTGCGAGCCGACGCGTCGGCTCGTAAGGTGATCGACACCGCCGGCCTGGACGTCCGCTACTTCTCGATCATCTATGACGTGATCGATCAGGTGAAGCAGGCCGCTTCCGGTTTGCTGGGCGTGGAAGTGCGCGAGGAAATCATCGGCATTGCTCAGGTGCGCGATGTATTCCGCAGTTCCAAATTCGGCGCCGTGGCCGGCTGCATGGTGACGGAAGGTATCGTCAAGCGCAGCAAGCCGATTCGCGTGCTGCGCAATAACACCGTGATCTTCCAGGGCGAACTGGAATCGCTGCGCCGCTTCAAGGAACTTGTGGACGAAGTGCGGGGCGGCATGGAATGCGGCATCGCCGTGAAGCAGTACAACGACGTGAAGGTGGGTGACCAGATCGAGTGCTTCGAACGTATCGAAGTCGCCCGCACGCTGTAATTCGCACCACCATGCCCTCTCTTTTCGAGGCGAGGGCAGCAGGGCCGCATAGGCTGGGATATCAATCCCAGCCGTCCGGTGATTTCCCTGTGCTGGGATTATCATCCCAGCCTACGCATTTTCCGTATCGGCGATTATTCATCCATGCCATCCCGCGATTTCAAACGCACCGACCGTGTAGGCGCCGAACTCCGCCGCGAGTTGGGTACCCTGGTGCACGCCGCCGTGCGCGATCACGGCCTGCCGTCGTGCAGCGTGTCGGACGTGGAGGTCACGCGCGATCTGGACTGGGCCACCGTGTGGGTTACCGCACTGCTGCCGCAGCAGTCCAAGGAAGCGGTGAAGGCGCTCAACGAACTGGCCATGGAATTTCGTCGCTCCCTGTCGCGCACCATGCGCCTTCGTCGCGTACCGGAACTGCGTTTCAAGTACGACGATTCAGTCGACAAAGGCGAGCGGATCGAGCAACTGCTGCGACAGAGTCCTCCGCAAGAAGCGGATCACAGCGAAGACTGACGCCTCTCTCCGCATAGGAGGGGCCGACTACTGCACACCATGAGCCGTCGCCGCCATCGCCCCGATGCCCGTGACCTGCACGGCATCCTGTTGCTCGACAAGCCGCTAGGCATGAGTTCCAACAAGGCGCTGCAGATGGCGATCGCCATTCTGCGCGCGGCAAAGGGTGGCCATACCGGGGCACTCGATCCGCTCGCGACAGGCTTGCTGCCGCTATGTTTCGGCGAGGCCACCAAGATTGCCGGCAACCTGCTTGGCTCGCGCAAGGCGTACTTGGCCGAATGCCGCCTGGGTATCACGACCACGACGGCCGACCTTGAGGGCGATGTGCTCGAGCAACGGCCGGTGCCAACCTTGGACGACGCCACTCTCGAAGCCGCATTGGCGACGTTGCGTGGCCGGATCATTCAGGTGCCACCGGTGTACTCGGCGCTGAAGCAAGGCGGTGAGCCGCTTTACCTCAAGGCGCGTCGCGGCGAAGCCGTGGAGGCGCCGCCGCGGGAGGTGGATATCCATCACCTGGAACTGGTTTCTCGCAGGGAAAATACCCTGTCGCTGTACGTGGAGTGCGGTTCCGGCACCTACGTGCGCAGCCTGGCCGTGGATCTTGGCGCAAGGCTTGGCTGCGGCGCGCACCTCAGCGCGCTGCGCCGATTGTGGGTGGAGCCTTTCCGCGCCCCGGTCATGGTGACCATGGATGAGCTGCGAGCAGCGGCCGAACAGGGCAGCGACGCCGCAGACCGGCTGGTGCTTCCGCTGTCGGCAGGCGTTGCCGACCTGCCGGCGTTGCACCTGGATGCCGCTGCCGGCCAAGCCGTCTCACAAGGGCGCCAGATCGAATGGCCAGCCGGCCACCCACGCGCGTATTCGGCGGCTTTCGCTGACGATGGATGCCTGCTGGCACTGGTCGACTGCGACGAGCAGGGCCGTATCCGTATCCTCCGTGGTTTCAATCTACCCACTCAATGCGCCCTCTCCCCTTCGGGGAGAGGGGTGGGGTGAGGGGGCAAATCTTCCCAGGCACTGTCGCAAGTGCAGCCCCTCACCTCAATTCTCTCCCCAAAGGGGAGAGGAGGCGAACGCAAAACGCCCAAATTATTATGGTCTTGTTGCAATCCACCGCCCCTCGGTACAATAACCCGCTTGATTCAGACTTTTCTCTCAACCTGCCGGAGCTTGCGCAACGTCATCAAGCGGTGACGTTGCGCAAGTTCCGCACCTGTTTTTTTAAGGAAGACACACATGTCCCTCACCGTAGAACAGTCCAGCAAGATCATTGCTGACTTCGGCCACGCGCCGAATGACACCGGCTCCACGGAAGTGCAGGTTGCCCTGCTTTCCGCCCGCATCGAACACCTCACCGATCATTTCAAGACGCATAAGCAGGATCATCACTCACGTCGTGGTCTGCTGAAGCTGGTTAACCAGCGTAAACGCTTGCTCGGCTATCTCAAGGACCGCGATTTGGCTCGCTACCAGAGCCTCATTGAGCGCCTTGGCCTGCGTCGCTGATCGGACGAGGACACCCAAAGTGGCGAAAGTAACCAAGTCATTCCAGTACGGTAATCACGAAGTCACACTGGAGACGGGCGAAATCGCCCGCCAGGCTTCGGGCGCCGTCATGGTCAGCATGGGCGGTACCGTGGTGCTGGTCACCGTGGTCGCCGCGGCCAAGGCGAAAGACGGGCAGGACTTCTTCCCGCTCACCGTCGACTACGTCGAGAAGTTCTATTCCGCCGGCCGCATCCCCGGTGGTTTCTTCAAGCGTGAAGGCCGTCCGACGGAGAAGGAGACGCTCACCTCGCGTCTGATCGACCGTCCGGTCCGCCCGCTCTTCCCGGAAGAGTTCAAGAACGAAGTGCAGATCATTGCCCAGGTGATCTCGCTGAACCCCGAAATCGATGGCGATATAGTCTCGATGATCGGCGCCTCTGCCGCGCTGTCCTTGGCGGGCATTCCGTTCAAGGGCCCGATCGGTGCCGCGCGCGTGGGCTACGCCAACGGCCAGTACCTGCTCAATCCCACCGTTACCGAGCTGAAGACCTCCGCTCTGGACCTGGTCGTTGCCGGCACCGCGAACGCCGTGTTGATGGTGGAATCGGAAGCCAAGCTGCTCAGCGAAGAAGTGATGCTGGGTGCGGTGATGCACGGTCACAAGCAGATGCAGGTGGTGATCAACGCCATCAACGCATTCGTCGCCGAAGCTGGCCGCAAGCCGTTCAAGTGGGAAGCGCCCGCCCGCAACGATGCGCTGTTCAACGACATCCAGGGTATCCTCGGCAATCGCCTGGAAATGGCGTTCGCCATCCGCGACAAGCTGGAGCGCCGCGATGCCATCGCCGCGCTGAAGGCCGACATCAAGACTGGTATCGCTGAAACCGCCGCGGCGCACGGCTGGTCCGACCTCGACATCAACAACGCCTTTGCCGAGATCGAATACCGCACCATGCGCGACGGCGTGCTGAAGACCAAGATACGCATCGACGGCCGCAAGCTGGACGATATCCGCCCGATCTCGGTGCGCGTGGGCGTGCTGCCGCGTACCCATGGTTCGGCGCTGTTCACCCGTGGCGAAACCCAGGCACTGGTCGTGGCCACGCTGGGCACCGCGCGTGACGCGCAGATCATCGACGCGCCGGAAGGCGAGTCGAAGGATCCCTTCCTGTTTCACTACAACTTCCCGCCGTTCTCGGTCGGTGAAGCTGGCCGCTTCGGCGCGCCGAAGCGGCGCGAGATTGGCCACGGCCGCCTTGCCAAGCGTGGCGTGCAAGCCGTGAAGCCGGCGATGGAAGAGTTCCCGTACGTGCTGCGCGTGGTGTCTGAAATCACCGAGTCGAACGGTTCTTCGTCGATGGCCTCGGTGTGCGGCTCCTCGCTGGCACTGATGGATGCTGGCGTACCGCTCAAGTCCCCGGTGGCGGGTATCGCCATGGGCCTGGTGAAGGAAGACAACGACTTCGTCGTGCTGTCCGACATCCTGGGCGACGAAGACCATCTCGGCGACATGGATTTCAAGGTGGCCGGTAGCGCCGACGGCGTCTCCGCGCTGCAGATGGACATCAAGATCGAAGGCATCACCGAAGAGATCATGAAGCTCGCGCTGGAACAGGCCAAGCGTGGCCGTCTGCACATCCTGGGCGAAATGGCCAAGGTGATCAGCCAGCCGCGCGCGGAAATGAGCGAATACGCACCGCGCCTGCTCACCATCAAGATCCATCCGGACAAGATCCGCGAAGTGATCGGCAAGGGTGGCGCCACCATCCGTGCCATCACCGAAGAAACCGGCACCACCATCGACATCAGCGACGACGGCACCGTGGTGATCGCCTCGGTCAATCGCCTGGCGGCCGAAGAGGCCAAGAAGCGCATCGACCAGATCGTGTCGGACGTCGAGCCGGGCCGCATCTACGAAGGCAAGGTTGCCAAGTTGATGGACTTCGGCGCGTTCGTGACGATCCTGCCGGGCAAGGACGGCCTGGTGCACGTGTCGCAGATTTCCAACGAGCGCGTCGAGAAGGTTTCCGACAAGCTCAAGGAAGGCGACATCGTCAAGGTGAAGGTGCTGGAAGTGGACAAGCAGGGCCGTATCCGCCTGTCCATGAAGGCGGTTGCCGAAGACGAAAACGCGAACGTGTGAGCGTTTTTCTGACAAGCTGATCCAACGAAAACGCCCGGTTCCATAGCCGGGCGTTTTCATTTTCGAAAGCTCGTATTTGATACGATCCGCGCTTCACCTCGAGGATGCAGGCATGCACGACCAGGCGAATGATTTTCTTAAGGACTACCAGGCTTTCGCACAACAATCCTGGGATACCTGGATGCGATATCTGCAACAGCAGCCAGGACAGTCGAATCCTTTCGGCATGGGGATGGGCATGGGTGCGGCAGCCATGCCGCAGAACGACCTGCTCACGCGTAGCCTCGCCAGCCTCCAAGCCTACGGCAGTTGGTTGCAGCAGGCCGCCACGGGAGTGGGGCTGGGGCAGCACAGCAATCCATGGCAGCAACCTGCCGCCATGCAGTCATTTCTTTCCGCTTTTACGCAGCCCTTTCAACAAGCCGTTGCGGGCATCGACAGTGCCTCCGCCTTCGGCATGGAGCATCAATGGCAGGCGTGGCTGCAAGCCATGCAGCAGGCTGGCATGGCGGCGGCCATGCCAAACGGCCAGATGGCGACCTTCGGCATTACCCGTGAATTCCAGCTCGACCAGCAGGCCCTGCAAGCGGCCATGCAGGAATACGCACAGACCAGCGCGCGCTACCATGCGCTGCTGCAGAAGGTGAACGCGCAAGGCATCGCCAAATTGCAGGCGATGCTGGGTCAGCATGGTGAGCCCGGCAAGCAGGTCCAATCGCTCAAGGCACTGTACGACCTGTGGGTCGACGCAATGGAAGGCGCCTATGCCGAAATGGCGCTTTCGGAGGAATACCGCGACGTGTTCGGTGCGTTGGTGAATGCGCAGATGCAGGTGCGCAAGCTGCAGCAACAACATACCGAACAGGTGTGCCGTGAGCTTGGCATTCCCACGCGCAGCGAAGTGAACAGCCTAGGCCAGCGCGTGCAAGAACTGCGGCGTGAATTGAAAGCGCGCGGGCATGTTGAATCGAATGTGGATGCTTCGCTGGTCGATTCACTGCAGGCCGAAATCGCTTCGTTGAAGCATGAGCTCGCGGCAAGCAAGGTGGCAAAAGTGCATCCGATCGAGCGCAAGAGCAACGGCGAAAACAGCAAAACCCCTTCGCAACGCACGAAAGCCACGCGCTCCGCCGCCGGCAAGCGGAAGTAAGGAACCAGCATGCAGAATCCTTTCCCTATCGATCCGCAGCAAGCCTTCAACGAAATCGCCGTGTTCCAGCGCAAGCTTGCTGCTGGCTTGCAGAACCTGCGTGGCCTGGGCGAACAGGACTACGCCAACACGCCGCGCGAAGCGGTGTATCGCGAAGACAAGCTCACCGTCTGGCACATGAAGGGCAACCACACGCCCACTGCTCGCGTGCCGGTCCTTGTCGTGTACGCGCTGGTCAACACGGTGTGGATGACGGACCTGCAGGAAGACCGCTCGCTGGTCCGCAATCTGCTGGAGCAGGGCGAAGACGTCTACCTGATCGACTGGGGCTATCCGGACGGCGCGGATCGCTGGCTCACGCTGGATGATTACCTCAATGGCTATCTCGATCGCGCTGTCGATGAGATCTGCCAGCGCCATGGCCTGGGTGCGATCAACCTGCTCGGTATCTGCCAGGGCGGTACATTCTCGCTGTGCTACACCGCCATGCATCCGGAAAAGGTCAAGAACCTGGTCACCATGGTGACGCCAGTGGATTTCCGCACGCCGGACAACATGCTTGCGCATTGGGTGCAGGGCATGGACGTGGATTTGTTCGTCGATACGCTGGGCAACATTCCGGCGGAATTGATGAACTGGGTGTACCTGATGCTCAAGCCGCTGCGCTTGAATCAGCAAAAATACGTCAGCATGGTCGACATTCTCGACAACCCCGCAGAACTGAAAAATTTCCTGCGCATGGAGCGCTGGATCTTCGACTCGCCCGACCAGGCCGGCGAAGCCTTCCGCGAATTCATCAAGGCATTCTTCCAGCAGAACAGGTTGATCAAAGGCGATCTGCAGATCGGCAGGCAGCCCGTGGATCTGGGCATGGTGACCCAGCCGGTGCTCAACATCTACGCCACGCAGGACCACCTCGTGCCGCCGGATGCCTCACGCGCGCTGCAACGCCATGTTGGCACGACCGACTACACCGAGCTGGCCTTCAAGGGTGGGCATATCGGCATCTACGTTTCCAGCCGTGCGCAGCGCGAAGTGGCGCCATCGATTCATCAGTGGCTGCGGGCACGTAGTTGACAAGCACAACGTGTGTACGCAGGTGGGGTTGACGAACGTAACCCAGCCTCCTTTGTCCCTTTCGTGACAACTCGCTCGAAAGGGTCTGCCAAACCATTGCTGCTAAACTACGGCGATGATTAGTCTCGCATCCGCTCACGACACCATCCGCGCCGTGCAATGGCGTGGCGACCATCTCCGCCTGCTGGATCAGCGCTTGCTGCCCGCCGAGGAAAAATGGCTGGATTGCCGCGACTACACGGCTGTCATCCACGCCATCAAAGATCTGGCCGTGCGCGGTGCGCCAGCCATCGGCATTGCCGCAGCCTGGGGCGTTGTGCTTGCTGCGCAGCAGGACGTAGCGATGGAGCCGGCCTTGGCGGAACTTCGTGCGGCACGCCCCACCGCCGTAAACCTGATGTGGGCGCTTGATCGCATGAAGGCGCACATGGCAGCAGGCGTCGATGCGGTCGCCCTGGAGCGTGAAGCGCAGCTCATCCAGGATGAAGATCTCGCCGCCAACCGCCATATGGGTGAACTGGGCGCGGCCCTGATCGCCCCGGGCTCCGGTGTGATGACCCATTGCAACACCGGTTCGCTGGCCACCTCCGGCTATGGCACGGCGTTGGGCGTGATCCGCGCCGGCGTCGCGGCAGGTCGTGTCAACCAGGTGTTTGCAGGCGAAACGCGCCCCTGGCAGCAGGGGGCACGGCTCACCATGTGGGAGTTGGTGCGCGATGGCATTCCCGCCAAGTTGATCGCCGATTCCGCGGCGTCGCATCTGATGAAGTCCGGGGCGGTGAAATGGGTCATCGTCGGCGCCGATCGCATTGCCGCCAACGGCGACACCGCCAACAAGATCGGCACCTACCAGCTCGCCATCGCCGCCCGCCACCATGGCGTGAAGTTCATGGTGGTGGCACCGTCCTCCACCGTGGACATGGCGACGGCGTCGGGCGAGGACATCGACATCGAATTGCGTGATGCCGCGGAACTGCTCAGCGTTGCAGGCCGCCGCACGGTGGTCGAAGGCGCACAAGCCTGGAATCCGGTTTTCGACGTCACGCCGGCTTCGCTGATCGATGCGATTGTCACCGAGCGTGGTGTGATCGAACATCCCACCCTCGAGCACATGCGGGCTGTATTCGCCGCATGAGGCTGCGCCATGAGGTGATGCTGTTTGCGATCGGTGGGGCGATCGGCTTCGTCGTCGACGCTGGCATCGTGCAGACGCTGGTCACTTTCGCGCACTTCAATCCTTATGCTGGCCGAGTGATTTCTTTCCTGGCGGCTGCCACGGTGACATGGTGGTGGAACCGTAGCCATACCTTCGCCGCACGCCATAGCGGGCGTTCACTAATTGGCGAATGGCTGCACTGGATGGCATTGATGAGTGGCGGCGCAGCGGTGAATTACGCTGCCTACGTCGCCTGCCTGATGGCATTTCCGAGCTGGCATAAGTGGCCCGTGTTCGCGGTTGGCGTCGGCTCGGTTTTCGCTGCCGTGGTCAATTTCGCGAGCGCCCGCATGCTGCTTTTTCGGCGTGCCAAAACTGGCTAGTAACTTATTGATTGAAAAGGCTAAATTTAAGCCTTTTCAAGTATCGCTGTGATACAATTGCCGCCTACCGCCTGACCCTCCAGGACACGCGCCCGGCGCGCCTGTCTCGGGGCTCTTATTTGCTACCAGGGAAGCCGATTGATGGCAGATCTCGCCAAAGAAGTCATCCGCGTCAATATCGAAGACGAAATGCGCCAAAGCTACCTCGATTACGCCATGAGCGTGATCGTGGGACGCGCCCTCCCGGATGTCCGCGATGGCCTGAAGCCCGTACATCGCCGCGTGTTGTTCGGCATGTACGAGGCCAACAATGTCTGGAACCGTCCTTATGTAAAGTGCGCACGCATCGTCGGTGACGTGATGGGTAAATTCCATCCGCACGGCGACAGCTCCATTTACGATGCGCTGGTGCGCATGGCGCAGGATTTCTCGCTGCGTTATCCCTTGGTCGACGGTCAGGGCAACTTCGGTTCGATCGACGGCGATGCTGCCGCGGCGATGCGTTACACCGAATGCCGCATGGAGCGCCTGTCATCCGAACTGCTGGCCGACATCGACAAGGAAACCGTCGACTTCGTACCGAACTACGACGAGAAGGAGCTCGAACCTTCCGTTCTGCCAACACGCGTTCCCAACCTGCTGATCAACGGTTCGGCCGGTATCGCCGTCGGCATGGCCACCAACGTGCCGCCGCACAATCTCAGCGAAGTGATCGCGGCGACCATCGCGCTGATCGACGATTCGTCGCTTTCGATCGACGACCTGATGCAGCACGTGCAGGGGCCGGATTTCCCGACCGCCGGCATCATCAATGGCGCAGCGGGTATCGTCGAAGCCTATCGCACGGGTCGTGGCCGCATCCTGGTGCGTGCGCGTACCGAGATCGAAACCGAATCCAACGGCCGCGAGACGATCATCGTCCACGAGCTGCCGTACCAGGTGAACAAGGCGCGCCTGATCGAGAAGATCGCCGAACTGGTGAAAGAGAAGCGCCTCGAAGGCATCTCCGAACTGCGCGACGAATCCGATAAGGACGGCATGCGCATCGTCATCGAGATCCGTCGCGATTCGATGGCCGATGTGGTGCTCAACAACCTGTTCCAGCAGACGCAGCTGCAGGTCACCTTCGGCATCAACATGGTGGCCCTGGTCGATGGCCAGCCGCGCACGCTCAACCTGAAGGAAATCCTCGAAGCGTTCATTCGCCATCGTCGCGAAGTGGTCACGCGCCGCACGATTTTCGAGCTGCGCAAGGCACGCGCTCGCGCGCACATCCTGGAAGGCCTGGCCGTCGCGCTCGCCAACATCGACGAGATGATCGAACTGATCAAGACCTCTGCCTCGCCGCAGGAAGCGAAGGAGCGCATGCTCGCACGCAAGTGGCAGCCGGGCTTGGTGTCCGCGCTGATGGGCGCGGCAGGAGCGGAAGATTCCCGCCCGGAAGACCTGGATCCGCGCGATGGGCTGAAGCCTGATGGTTATCAGCTTTCCGAAACGCAGGCGCAGGAAATCCTGGCCATGCGCTTGCACCGCCTGACCGGGCTGGAGCAGGAGAAAATCTCCGACGAATACCGCGAGATACTGGAAACCATTCGTGGCTTGATCCTGATTCTTGAAGATCCCGCACGCCTGCTTGCGGTGATCCGCGACGAACTCGAAGTGATCAAGGCCGAATTCGGCAACGCACGCCGCACCGAAATTCAGCCTTCGCAGGAAGACCTCAACGTTCTCGACCTGATCGCGCCGGAAGACGTGGTGGTCACGCTGTCGCACGCCGGGTACGTCAAGCGCCAGCCGATCAGCATCTATCGCGCCCAGCGCCGCGGCGGCAAAGGCCGTTCTGCTTCGGCCTTGAAAGAAGAAGATTTCGTCGAACAGCTGTGGGTGGTGAACACGCACGACACGCTGCTCACCTTTACCAGCACCGGCCGCGTCTATTGGGTCAAGGTGTACCAGATGCCGGAAGCTGGTCCGAACGCGCGCGGCAAGCCGATGGTGAACCTGCTGCCGCTGGCCGAAGGTGAGAAGGTGCAAGCCGTATTACCGGTGCATGAGTACAGCGCGGATCGCTATGTGTTCTTCGCCACCTCGCAAGGCACGGTGAAGAAGACGCCGCTTACCGAATTCGAATACCAACTGCAGAAGGGCAAGATCGCCATCAACCTGGATGGCGGTGATGCACTGGTCGGCGTGGTGCTGACCGACGGCAACAGTGACGTGCTGTTGTTCGCCTCGAATGGCAAGGTCGTGCGCTTCGACGAAAGCGAAGTGCGCCCGATGGGCCGTACCGCCACCGGCGTGCGCGGCATGAAGCTCACCGACGAGGCAAAGGTCGTGTCGCTGGTGGTGGCGCAGGAAGGTGACATTCTCACCGCCACCGAACGCGGCTACGGCAAGCGCACCGAGCTTGCCGAATTCCCGAAGAAAGGCCGTGGCACGCAAGGCGTGATCGGCATCCAGTGCTCCGAACGCAATGGCGCGCTGGTAGCCGCCATCCAGGTGAGTGATACACATGAGCTGATCCTGATTTCCAACCAGGGCACATTGGTGCGTACGCGCGCGATGGAAGTGTCGCAGCTTGGCCGCAACACCCAGGGCGTCACGCTGATCCGTCTGCCGGCGGAAGAAGCGTTGGTCAGCGTAGTGCGTGTGGATGCGGACGAAAGCAACGGTGACGACGCCGAAACGGATGAAGGCGAAACACCTACGCCAGAAGCACCCATTGATACATCGCCGAACGAGTAAATTCGGCACCATTGAACGAAAAAGCCTCGGTTCTTCCGAGGCTTTTTTCTTGGCGCTGACTGCAGTGATAGGCACATGCCACGTCACTGATAGCTTACGCTGACGAGCTTGGCGCCTGGTTTGGCGTATTGTGCGTAGTAGTCCAGCAGATCGCTGGCTAGCCGAGGCTGGGCCTGTGATAAAGGCTCGACAGTGGTATTCGTTGACGGATCGGCCTGAGCCGGCGTGGCCGCCATGACAGGCACGGAAGTAGGTCGCACGATCGAGCCGGTGAAGGTGATAACGCCACCGCTGCCGGATCTTGTGGCATGTGCAGGCGTTGAAGAAGCCTGGGTCGTCGATGACAAAAGACATGCCACCAGCAATGGCATGCAAATGTTGTGATATTTCACGAGGAATCTCCCGCACACCCGGTAGACGTGACGACGCTTCCGTGCGCGCGCCGGCTGGGCATGGCCGGGTTACCGGGTCGACTATGACGCCCTAGCGTCTAATTTGTAGGAGATTTCTTGTAGTTGATGTGATCTAAAGCTCGTAGTTTTGTAGGAATTACTGAGGCAGCGTTTCGAGCATCGCCTCGGCCGTGGTTACGCGCAGCTCGCCGGGGGATTCGACATGCAGCGATTTCACCATGCCGTTTTGCGCATACAGCGAAAAACGGCGTGAGCGCATGCCCATGCCGTAAGCGCTGCCGTCCATCTCCAGCCCGAGTGCTCTGGTAAGCGCCGCATTGCCGTCGGCCAGCAGCTTGAGTCCGGCCGGCACGTGCTGGGACAGCGCCCACGCTTTCATCACGTAGGCATCGTTCACGGCCAGGCAGTAGACGTCCACGCCATGTGCTTTGAAGGCCTCGTAGTGCCGGACGTAGCCGGGCAGGTGGCGTTCCGAACAAGTAGGCGTGAAGGCGCCCGGCACCCCGAACAACACCACCTTGCGGCCGGTGAAAAGCGGGGCGGTGGTGATGCGCTGGATGTCGGTGTCGCCGTCGATCACCGCGATCGGCATGTCTGGTAGAGCTTGCCCAATTTGAATGGTCATAAGGGTATCCACTTAAAGCCATGACAACGTCGGGCATGGTATCGCCGGATCTGCCTGCCTGTCGCCTTGAAACGTATCGGTGAGGAACCTATGTGGCTGTCAAGCGGTGAACGCACCGCAACTATTTTGAGGAATACAGCCATGCATCCCAGCCGAAATACCTTCTGGAGCAGCAGCACCTTGCCAGCCGATTTTCGCCAGGCGTTTGAGCGTTTCTTCCAGAACGAAGAAAGCGACGGTTCCAGCGTCGTCACCAGCCAGTGGGCGCCCCGTGTGGACATCAAGGAAGAAGAGCAGCGCTTCGTGATCTTTGCCGACGTACCCGGCGTGGACCCAGCCAACATCGAAGTGAGCATGGAAAAGGGCATTCTCACCATCAAGGGCGAGCGCACGGTCGAGAAGCAGGAACAGAACGGCCGCTTCACGCGCGTCGAGCGCACGCAAGGCAGCTTCCACCGCCGCTTTGCCTTGCCCGATAGCGCCGATGCCGACAGCATCAGCGCTACCGGCAGGCATGGCGTGCTGGAAATCGTGATTCCGAAGAAGGCGGAAAAAGCGCCGCGCCGCATTACCATCAACACGCAGTAAGCGCGCATCGTTCCATGTTGCGTTGACGGCTCGCCGCGGACCATGATCCGCGGCGGGCCATTTGCGTTGCGGCCGACATGTTGGGGCAGACATGAGCATCGGGCAATGCTGCTCGATCCATCCTGTTGAGGAGTGGCAGTGGAATTCAAAGACTATTACGACGTGCTGGGCGTCAAGCCCGATGCCAGCGAGGCCGATATCAAGGCCGCTTATCGCAAGCTTGCGCGCAAATATCATCCGGACAAGAACAAGGAAGCCGGCGCGGAAGAGAAATTCAAGGCGATCAACGAAGCCAACGAAGTGTTGCGCGACGGCGAAAAGCGTCGCGCCTACGATCAACTGCGCGCAGGCGGGTACCGTCCCGGCGAGCAGTTCCGGCCACCGCCGAACTGGGGCCAGGGGCAGGGGTTTGATTTCGGCGATACCGGCGACGGCGATTTCAGCGACTTCTTCGAAAGCCTGTTCGGCCGCGCTGGCGCGGGCGGGCGCCATGCGCCGCGCGCGCGCCGGGGCCGCGATGTCCGCGCCCAGGTGCAGATCGACCTGCAGACCGCTTTCAGCGGTGGCCGCACCCGCCTGAACCTGGACGACGGCAGCGGCCAGGAACGCGTGCTGGAAGTGAAGATTCCCGCCGGCATCCAGCCGGGCCAGGTGATCCGGCTAAGCGGCCAGGGACACCCTGGTGGAGGCGGCGGCCCGAATGGCGACCTGATGCTGGAAGTAGGCATCCGCGATGATGCGCGCTTCAAGCTGGACGGCCGCAATGTGCTGCACGTGCTGCCGGTCAGCCCGTGGGAGGCGGCGCTGGGTGCTACGGTACCGGTGCCAACGCTGGCGGGCACGGTGGACCTGCGCATCCCGGCCGGCACGCAATCGGGCCGCAAGTTGCGTCTGAAAGGTCGTGGCATGCCAGGCCCGGCGCCCGGCGATCAGCTGGTCGAAGTGTCGATCAGGGTGCCGCTGGCAGAGAACGATGCGCAGCGCCAAGCCTATGAAACGCTGCAGGCGCAATTTGCGCATTACGATCCGCGGCAGTGAACATGCTTGGGACACGGAAACAAAAAACGGCGCCGCAATGGCGCCGTTTTCTTGTTGAACACAACCTGCGGTTCGCCATCAGGCGGGCAGCAATTCCTTCAATACTTTCACCAGTTCATCTTCCTTGATCGGCTTGGTGACATACGCCTTCGCGCCCTGGCGCATGCCCCACACCTTGTCGGTTTCCTGGTCCTTGGTGGTGACCAGCACGATCGGAATATGCGCGGTTTCCGGATCCTTGCTGATGGTGCGCGTGGCCTGGAAACCGTTGAGGTTCGGCATCACCACGTCCATCAGGATGAGTGCAGGCTTTTCCTGCTTCGCCACCGCCACACCCGCGGCACCGTCCTCGGCGGTCAGCGTTTCATGGCCGAGCTTCTCGACGATGCGCTTGATACCGAGGAGCTGCGACGGCGAATCGTCGACGATCAGAATGCGTGCCATAAGGTGGGAATCCCCTAGTCGTTTCGTTAATTCTATGTCGCCGTGGCGACGCTTCCAAGCATAGCCTGCGTTAAACGTGATCCATGCGCACTATCGTGCGGCCGAAGGATTCGCCTGCCAGCATATGCTCGAAGACTTCCGGAAGCTGCGCCAAGGTAATTTCCCGCGTAGCGATGCGGTCAAGGTGGCGCGGCTTCCAGTCGCTGGCCAGATGGTGCCATACCCGCCCGCGAATAGCCCGGGCCGTGCCGGCCGAGGCAATGCCCAGCAGACTGACGCCGCGAATGATGAACGGCATCACCGTGCTTTCCAGGCCAATGCCGCCAGCGTTGCCGCAGATGGCAACGTTGCCGTAAGGGGTGATCAATGGCAGCAGGCCAGCCAGCATCGCGCCCCCAACGTTGTCCAGCGCGCCGCCGAAGCGCGCCGAATCCATCGGCTTGCCGCTGACAGCCCATTGGTGACGATCGATGCATTCGACAGCACCAAGACTGCGCAGGAAATCGAAATGTGCCGCCTTGCCGCTGATCGCGTGCACGTCATAACCGGCGCGCGTGAAGATATCGATCGCCAGCATGCCCACGCCACCGCTGGCGCCACTGACGGCGATAGGGCCGAGCGCGGGTGTTTGGCCGTTGTCCTGCATGCGCAGCAGCGCCAGCGCGGCCGTAAAGCCGGCTGTTCCAAGGATCATGCTTTCGCGCAGGCTCAACGCATCCGGTAGCGGAATCGCCCATTGCGAAGGCAGGCGAATGTATTGGCCGTAACCGCCATCGCGCGTTTCGGAAAGGCTGCTGCCGGTGCACAGAACCTTGTCGCCTTCCTTGAACAGCGCATCGGCGGAAGCGGCCACCACGCCTGCTGCATCGATACCGCCGTTGAGCGGATACTGCCGAAGAATCTTGCCTTTGCCGGTGCCGGCCAGCGCATCTTTGTAGTTCACCGACGAGTAGGCCACTTTCACCAGCACTTCGCCCGCACTGAGTGCATCGGTGTGCATGGTTTCGATGCCGCCACGATAACCGTGGGCATCGTTGTGAATGCGGAAGGCTTGGAACGTCGTCATGGTGGGAGTCTCATGCCTTGATGCTGGACGCATCGACGACGCGTGGCGTGACGGCGGCGTCGGAGTGAGCTGTCCAGTCGAACAGCTCGCTGATGGATTCGCCGAACCACACACTGTCGCGCCGGCCTGGTGCCACGAAACCTTCGGCAACCATGTGGTTCATCATGCTGCGCAGGTGACTGTAGTAGCCATGCGTATTGAGGAAAGCGCACGGATAGCGATGCAGACCGAGTTGCGCCCAAGTGAGCATCTCGAACATTTCATCCATGGTGCCGAAGCCACCGGGCAGGGCGACGAACGCGTCGGAGAGTTCGTACATCCGCGTTTTGCGCTGATGCATGGTGTCGACCACCACCAATTCGGTGAGGCCTGTGTGCGCCACCTCGCGATCGACCAGCTGTCGTGGAATCACGCCGATCACTTTGCCGCCACCGGCGAGCGCAGCGTTGGCCACCGTGCCCATCAAGCCGACCTTGCCGCCGCCGTACACCAGGGCAATGCCGCGGCGCGCCAGTTCCAGGCCGAAGGCATGGGCGGTTTCGACGTAGATGGGGTGTTGGCCGCTTTGGGAGCCGCAGTAGACGCAGAAGGCGGTGGGTTGGGGCATAGGATTGATGGGCTCGCTTTGGGCCCGTCGTGCCGGCGAAGGCCAGCATCCAGTTCAAATACGCGTCCGAAGGACACAAAAACTATCCTGAGTGCTTCGCACAACACATTGAAACTGGATTCCGGCCTTCGCCGGAATGACGGTGGTGAGAATTGCGGGTCGTTGAAACCAAACGGCCCGCCCATGTCGCCACGAGCGGGCCGTTCTTCACATGATGGCACGAGGCCTCAGTTGCCCTTGTGAATCGCGCGCTTGTCCACCGACAGCGCCGCTTCGTGCACAGCTTCCGAAAGTGTCGGATGGGCGTGGACGATGCGGGCCAGGTCTTCGGCGGAGCCCTTGAACTCCATCGCCACCACGGCTTCGGCGATCAACTCGGACACGCCCGGGCCGACCATGTGCACACCCAGCAGGCGGTCGGTCTCGGCATGGGCGAGGACCTTCACCTGGCCGATGGCCTCGTTCATCGCCACGGCGCGGCCGATGGCGGCGAACGGGAAGGTGCCGACCTTGTACGGAATGCCCAGTTCCTTCAGTTCCTTCTCGGTCTTGCCGGCCCAGGCAATTTCGGGCTCGGTGTAGATTACCCACGGCACCGTATCAAGGTTGATGTGGCCGGCCTTGCCGGCGATCCACTCGGCCACCGCCACGCCTTCCTCGGAGCCCTTGTGCGCCAGCATTGGGCCGCGCACGGCGTCACCGATCGCCCACACGCCGTCCACGCCGGTGTGGTTGTGCTCGTCCACCACGATGCGGCCACGCTCGTCCAGCTTCACGCCGGTGTCGCCGGCCAGCAGGCCTTCGGTGTAAGCCCGGCGGCCAACGGCCACCAGCAGCTTGTCGACGGTGAGTTCGTGTGCACCGTCCTTGTCTTCGTAGGTGAGCGCGACTTCATTCTTCTTCACCTCGGCATTGGTCAGCTTGGCGCCGAGCTTGATGGTGAGGCCCTGCTTCTCGAATTCCTTCTTGGCGATCTTGGCGACGTCCTGATCGGCGACTGCGAGGAAATCCGGCAGTGCTTCGAGAATCGTCACCTGTGCGCCCAGGCGGTTCCACACGCTGCCCAGTTCCAGGCCGATCACGCCGGCGCCGATCACGCCCAGGCGCTTCGGCACTTCAGTGATGTCGAGCGCGCCGGCGTTGTCGATGATGTTCTTGCCATCGAACTTGGCGAACGGCAACTCGATCGGCACCGAGCCGGAAGCGAGGATCACATTGGTGGCGCTGATCGTCTGCTTGGTTCCGTCGTTGCCGGTGATCTCGACGTTGTTGCCTTTCAGCAACTTGCCCTTGCCGAAGAACGGCGTGACCTTGTTGGCCTTGAACAGCTGGCCGATGCCGCCAGTGAACTGCTTGACGATCTTGTCCTTGCGGCCGATGAAGGTGGCCATGTCCACTTTGGCGTTCTCGACGCTGATGCCGTGTGCCGGCAAGTTGTGCGAGAGGTTGAAGTACTGCTTGGACGAATCGAGCAGCGCCTTGGACGGAATGCAGCCCACGTTGAGGCAGGTGCCACCGAGGGCTTGCTTGCCGTCCTTGCCGATGAAGGCGTCCACGCAGGCGGTCTTGAGGCCAAGCTGCGCGGCGCGGATCGCGGCCACATAACCGGCAGGGCCGGCGCCGATGACGATGACGTCGAATTTGTCGCTCATGGTTTGAGTTTCCTAAGGCGCGGAATCGTGCCGTATATGGCGGCGCGTGAGGGATTTCGAAAGAGGGGTGGCCAGGGCTGCAGCGAGTGCACCCTGGCCGGTGGGCGATTACATGCCCAGCAACATACGTTGCGGATTTTCCAGCTGGTTCTTGATGTCGACCAGGAACAGCACCGCATCCTTGCCATCGATGATGCGGTGATCGTAGGAGATCGCCAGATACATCATCGGCGCGGCGATCACCTGGCCGTTCTCGACGATCGCACGCTCCTTGATGGTGTGCATGCCGAGGATCGCGCTCTGCGGCGGGTTGACGATCGGCGTCGACAGCAGCGAACCGAAGGTGCCGCCGTTGGTGATGGTGAAGGTGCCGCCTTGCAGGTCATCCAGGCCCAGCTTGCCTTCGCGCGCTTTCTTGGCGTAGTTGGCGATGCCTTTTTCAACATCGGCGAAGCTCATGTTCTGCGTGTCGCGCAGCACCGGCGTCACCAGGCCCTTGTCGGTGGCCACGGCGATCGAGATGTCCTGGTAGCCGTGATAGACGATGTCGTTGCCATCGACCGAAGCATTGATGATTGGATGACGCTTCAGCGCTTCGGCAGCAGCCTTCACGAAGAAGCTCATGAAGCCGAGCTTCACGCCGTTGGCCTTTTCGAACTGCTCGCCCAGCGTCTTGCGCATCTTGCTGACTTCGGCGAGGTTCACTTCGTTGAACGAGGTGAGCATCGCGATGGAGTTCTTCGACTGCATCAGGCGCTCGGCGATGCGCGCGCGGATGCGCGTCATCGGCACGCGCTCTTCCGGACGGGCACCCGGTGTCGGAGCAACCGACGGTGCAGCAGCGGCAGGAGCTCCGCCCTTGCCGTAGTTCACCAGGTCTTCCTTGGTGACGCGGCCATCGCGGCCGGTGCCGGCAACCTTGGAGACGTCGATCTTTTCTTCGGTAGCGACGCGCAGGCCGGCAGGGGAGAGGTTTTCCGAGCCCTTGGCAGCGGCCGCCTGAGGGGCCGCAGCGGCAGGCGCCGGAGCCGCGGCGGCCGGTGCGGGAGCGGGAGCAGCAGCGACAGCGCCTTCCTCGATCACCGCGATCACCTGCTGGCTGGTCACTGTGTCGCCCTGTTGGAACTTCAGTTCCTTCAACACGCCATCGACCGGCGCGGGCACTTCCAGCACGACCTTGTCGGTTTCCAGGTCGACCAGGTTTTCATCGCGCTTGACCGCATCGCCGGCCTTCTTGTGCCAGGTGGCGATGGTGGCGTCGGAGACGGACTCGGGCAGAACGGGGACTTTGACTTCGGTGGACATGATGTAAGGAATCCTGGGTAGTTATTCTGCTGAGTGATCGGAACCGACCGGAGCGACCAGCGCCTGTTCGACCAGCGCGGCCTGTTCGGCGACGTGATCGTTGAGGTGGCCGGCAGCGGGCGCGGGCGAGCGCGCACGACCGGCGTAGGAGAGGCTTTGCTTGGTGCCCACGCAAGCTTGCAGGTGGTGGCGGATCTGGAACCAGGCGCCCTGGTTCATCGGCTCTTCCTGGCACCACACCACTTCCTTGGCGGAAGGGTATTTCTCCAGTTCCGCCATGACTTCCGGGCGCGGGAACGGATAGAGCTGCTCCACGCGCACGATCGCCACGTCGCCGAGGCCGCGCTTGTCGGATTCTTCCAGCAGGTCGTAGTAGACCTTGCCCGCGCACAGCACCACACGCTTGACCTTCTTCGCCGCCAAGTCGCGATGCTCGCCGATCACCAGCTGGAAGCTGCCGTTGGCCAGCTCGTCCAGCGTGGACACCGCGAGCTTGTGGCGCAGCAGCGACTTGGGCGTCATCACGATCAGCGGCTTGCGCGCCGGGCGCAGCATCTGGCGGCGGATCATGTGGAAATCCTGCGCCGGCGTGGTCGGCACGCAAACTTGCATGTTGTCCAGCGCGCACAGCTGCAGGAAGCGTTCCAGGCGGGCGGAGGAGTGTTCCGGGCCCTGGCCTTCGTAACCGTGCGGCAGATACAGCGCCAGGCCGCACAGACGATCCCACTTCGCTTCGCCGGAGCTGATGAACTGGTCGATCACCACTTGCGCGCCGTTGGCGAAGTCGCCGAATTGCGCTTCCCAGATATTGAGCGTGTACGGGTCGGTGGTGGCGTGGCCGTATTCGAACGCCATCACGGCTTCTTCGCTGAGCAGCGAGTCGATCACTTCGACGTTCGCATCCGGACGCAGCGAGGCGAGCGGCAGGTAGGTGTGGCCGTCCTTCTGGTCATGCAGCACAGCATGACGATGGAAGAACGTGCCGCGGCCCGCGTCCTGGCCGACCATGCGCAAGTTGTGCCCTTCGTCGACGAGCGTGGCGTAGGCGAGATTTTCGGCAAAGCCCCAGTCGCCCGGCAATTCGCCGGCAGCCATCTTGCGGCGGTCGTCGTAGATCTTGTTGACGCGTGCGTGCAGGGTCAGGTCCTGCGGCAGCGTGAGAATGCGGTTGGCCAGCTCGACCAGCTTCGCCTTGTCGAGATTGGATGTGTAGCCGGTCGACAGCTTGCCGCCGATGAACTGGCTCCAATCCACCTCCACATCCTTGGTGAGCGACGGGTGCAGGTCGGTCATCGCCGCGCCTGCTTCCAAGCGGTTGCGGTATTCCTCGGCCAGCCTGGAAGC
Organism: Dyella sp.; assembly: GCF_036746095.1. Classification (NCBI taxonomy): domain Bacteria; kingdom Pseudomonadati; phylum Pseudomonadota; class Gammaproteobacteria; order Lysobacterales; family Rhodanobacteraceae; genus Dyella; species Dyella sp. The sequence goes on along the minus strand of NZ_DAIOEU010000003.1, from coordinate 108,001 downwards.
GTCCCCTTCTGCCAGCACGCCTTCCTTCACCAGCTGCTGCGCGTAGAGCTCGCGCGTGGTGGGGCGCTTGCGGATGATCTGGTACATCACCGGCTGCGTGGCGGCCGGTTCGTCCGCTTCATTATGGCCATGGCGGCGGTAGCACACCAGGTCGATCATGACGTCCTTGCGGAACGTCTTGCGGAATTCGTAGGCGAGACGGGTAACCTGGATCACTGCTTCCGGATCGTCGCCGTTCACATGGAACACCGGGCTGTTGATCATCTTGATCACGTCGGTGCAGTACAGCGTGGAGCGTGCATCCTGCGGATTGGAGGTAGTGAAGCCCACCTGGTTGTTCACCGCGATGTGCAGCGTGCCGCCGATCTTGAAGCCGCGCGCCTGCGACATGTTGAACAGTTCCATGTTCACGCCCTGGCCGGCCAGGGCGGCATCACCGTGGATCAGCACGGCGAACGACTTGGTGTGCTCGGTATCCTTGCGGCGGGCCTGGCGCGCATGCACGGAACCGGCCACCACCGGGTTGACGATTTCCAGGTGCGAGGGGTTGAACGCCAGCGCCACGTGCACGCCGCCCTTGGGCGTGCGCACGTCGGCTGAGAAACCCATGTGGTATTTCACGTCGCCGGAGTGGGCGGGGTCGTCCTCGTGATGTTCGAAGATGCCTTCGAATTCGTTGAACAAGGTCTTCGGCGGCTTGCCGAGAATGTTCACCAGCACGTTCAAGCGACCGCGGTGGGCCATGCCGATGACCACATCGCGAATGTTTTCGTCACCTGCGGCGCGCACGATGTCGTCGACCATGGGGATCAGGCTGTCGCCGCCTTCCAGCGAGAAGCGCTTCTGGCCGACGTATTTGGTGTGCAGGTAGCGCTCCAGGCCTTCAGCCCCGGTGAGGCTGCCGAGCAGGCGCTGCTTGGCGGCCTTGTCCAGTCCGGCATTGCCATTGGCCTGTTCCAGGCGCGAGTACAACCAGTTGCGCTGCGCATGATCGGAGATGTGCATGAACTCCACGCCGATCGTGCTGGTGTAGACGCGCTTGAGGCGCGCGAACAGCTCGCGCAGCTTCATGCGCTGGCCACCGCCGGCGAAGTTGCCGCAATCGAACTCGGTGTCGAGATCGGCGTCGGACAATCCGTGGAAGGGCAGATCGAGGTCCGGCGCGTGGATTTTGTGGGCCAGGCCCAGTGGGTCGAGGTTGGCAGCCAAATGGCCACGCGAGCGGTAAGCCGTCAGCAGGCGCAGCACGCCGGCCTGTTTGCGCGCATGTTCATCACTGGCGGGCGCGGTCGCAACGAAACTTGGGCCCCGTTTTTGCGCCGCCTCTATACGCGCAATGGCCGCGCCGTGGGAGACGTCTCCCGACTCGCGGCCCTTGAAGGTCTGGAAGTAGGTATTCCATTCGGCTGATACCGATGCGGGATCGGCTAGCCAGGCGTCATACAACGATTCGACATAATCGGCGTTGCCGCCTGCGAGTTGCGAGGATTCGGAAAACTCGCGGATCAGGTTTGTGCTCACGTCACCACCGGCAGGGAAGGGAAGCCTCAGCGGACCGCCTTGTGTCGAGGACCCGGGTTCGCTGGCGAAAAATCCTGTTAATTATAGCCTGCGGCTTCCGCACCGCGGCAAGCCGATCTACGGTGTCGCGGAGAGTTGCACGATGCGGCCGCGAAGGGCGCGAAGGCAGCGGGGACAAGATCTTGGGCGCTTCCGGTTGCCACGCTGGGTGCGGAAGTCGAAGGCCCCGCATGGATGGGTGTTCAGCCCGCGGTTTACAAGGCCAGCCCCTGGAGCTGCGTGGCCGGCATGGCGCGTTGCCAGATCTGTTCGAACTGCAACAGCAGGGGCGCTTGTCCTGGACCATCTTTGAGGGCTGCGCGCCCCTCCGAACGATCGGCATCGGGCAGGAACAAATAGCCGTTTGTATCGTTGAGCAACCAGCTGCTTGTTTCTGTCTCCGAACGGGTGTCTTCTTCGACCGGCGTGCGAATGCGCAGCACGCTGGGCATGCGCTGGGCCAGATCGATCAGGCGATGGCCGGTGCGCAGCGCCGCGGCTGGATCGCCGAGCACGATGCGGATTTCAGCCCCGCGCCCGGAGATGGCAATGCGACGAAGCTCGGCCAACTCGTCGGGACTGCTGAAAGCGTCTGCGGGCAGCACGGGCAAATGGATCGCCAGCTTGTGGCGGACGGCGGCCAGCAATGCCAGCCGCATCGCTGCAATGGCCTCGGGTCCGCTCACCGCGCGGATACCCTCGTCCGTCGAGGCAGGCGGTGTGCTCATGCGTTGCGCCCGCGCAGCCGACGAAGAATCAGGTAGCCGTCGTTGATCAGGGCCAGCAGCAAGGCGCAGTCCTTACCGGACATATCAAAGGGCGGCGAAATCGTGCGCTGCTCGCATAGCTGCGTGGCCCAGCGCGACGAAGCCGAATAGGCATGCCCGTTTGCGAACAGCGTGCAGCGTTTGCCAGCTTGCCCCCAAGCCATGCGGGACCAGGGATGACGCAGCAGCGATGCGCCGCCCTGCAATTGTTTCATCAATGCTGCCTCGCCTAGTGGCTTGGACGGCGCCAACGGCGCCTGGGCGGTGCGATAGCGGGTGATGAAGCGGCCGAACCAATCGAGCAGCGTGGCGTCGTCCAGCGTTTGGGTAAACGACACGGCGTCGCGCACGCGTTGCAGGGCTGCTTTGTCGATTTCGCCCGCGCGCTTGGCCGGCGACAGGTTCGGGTCGGCATAGCGCTGGTCTTCCGACAGATGCTCGGCGAGGTAGTCGGCCAGGTCGCCCACCAGCTCCGCTTGCGACGGTGCGCGCATGCCTACCGAGAAAGTCATGCAAGGGCCGCCGAACGCGACGCCGTCGTGCGGTACGCCAGGCGGCAGATACAGCATGTCGCCCGGTTCGAGCAGCCAATCGTGCGTGGGCTCGAAGTGGACGAGCTGCTTTAGCTCGACGTCGCTGCGGAAATCCTTCGGCGCGTGCGGATCGGTACTGACCGCCCAGTGCCGTTGCCCCAGCCCTTGCAGCAGAAACACGTCGTACTGGTCGACGTGCGCGCCAACCCCGCCGCCCGGTTCGGCATAGGAGATCATCACGTCATCCACGCGCCAGTTCGGCAGAAACGAAAAATGATCGAGCAGGGCGGCCACGTCCATGTCCCACTTGTCCACGTCCTGCACCAGCAGCGTCCAATTGGCGTCGCCCGTCTGGGCGAAATCGCTTTCCTGCAGCGGGCCGGCCTTCACCTGCCAGCGTTCGCGGTCTTCGTCGTGCTGGATAAGGCGCGCCAGGGCGCCTTCTTCGCAGGCCAGTCCGGCCAGGTCTTCCGGCGCGATGGGAGGGAGGAAGTCAGGAAAGGCATTGCGGATAAGCAAGGGCCGTTTCTGCCAGTAGTCGCGGAGGAACTGCGCGGCCGTCATGCCCATCGGCAACCGGGCCGAGCCTTGCACTTCGATGGGCAGGGATTTGCGGGAGGGGTGTGAAAGCGTCATGGGGCGGCATTGTATGGAATCCGCCGATCGAGAAGCGTAGGCTCGCCCAAACTGTCCATCCGGCTGGCACGGGAGGGGGAAAGCATGGCTGCGCTGAGACTGGCTGCACCGAAGTTCCTCGCGGTTCTGATCGGTGTCATATGGCTGCTGGGCATTGCCCTGCCAGCCGCCGCGGATCAGGGCTCCCCCGATCCCACCGCGGTCATGGCCGGGCCGCAGCATGATGGCTCGCATGATTTCGATTTCCTGATCGGTGACTGGAAAGCCCACGTCCGCCGCCTGCCGGATCGACTGGTGGGCTCGCATGCCTGGGTGGAGTACGACGGCATTTCCAATCACCACAAACTGTTCGATACCAATGCCAACCTCGAGCAGTTCGAAGTCACCAGTACCGACAGGAAAGAGCATCTGAGGGCGCAGACGCTGCGCATGTACAACCCGCATACACATCAATGGGCCATTTACGGTTTCGATGCGGACAACGCCGAGCTGGATCCGGCAGCGCCGGTCGTCGGTGAATTCCACGGCAAGCGAGGCGAGTTTTACAACCGCATCAGCTGGAATGGCCGCGTCGTGCTGGTGCGCTGGATGTGGCTCAACATCTCGCCGCACGCGGCGCGGATGGAGCAATCGTTCTCGCCGGACGGCGGCAGAAACTGGGAAGTGAACTGGATCTGCGAATTGTCGCGATAGGTTGGGTTAGCGCAGCGTAACCCGACATGTTCGCAGGGGCGGTGCGTGAGTCAGCGCAACAAGCGATAGCAGTTGTAGATACCGAGCGCCAACACCGTAAGCCCGGCCATCAGCGTGGATACGCGCGCTGGCAGGCGGCGTACCAGCCACGCACCGAACGGCGCCGCAATCACGCCACCCAGGATCAACCCCAGCACCACATGCAGTTTGCTTTCGCCGATGGTAAGCAAGAAGGTAATGCTGGCCGCCAGGCTGACCACGCACTTGGCCAGATGCACGCTGCCGATCACCAGACGCGGTTCCTGCCCGTGCGCCACCATCGTGGTGACCGTGAGCGCGCTCCATCCACCGCCGCCCGCCGCATCCAGGATGCCGGCCACGAATCCGAGCACGGCGGTGCCGCGCGGTACATCCTGCCGCCGATCCTTGCGCTTGGAGGTACGAAAGAGCAGGAACAGCCCCATGGCGAGCAGGTAGGGGGTGAGGAAATAGCGAATCCAGATCGGCGGCATATGCGCCAGCGCGGTGGCGCCGATCACGGCGCCGATCACACCTGGAATCGCCAGCAGCAGGAACAACCGACGCTGCACATTGCCGGCCCACCAGTGGCTGAGTCCGGATGCACCGCACGTGAAGGTTTCCGCGTAATGCACGCTGGCGCTGGCCATGGCTGGCGGCAGCCCGAAGCCCAGCAACATGCCGGCCGAGGTGACGCCGTACGCCATGCCCAATGCACCGTCCACCAGCTGAGCCAGTGCACCGATGCCGGTAAAGATCAGGAATTCGGAAAGGGGCGCCATGACGCTCGTGCAAACCGGACAAAGCGCATCATGACAAATGCACCCGTGATTGTCCGGTCTGGCGGATCAGACGGCCTTGGCCAGATCGGTGGCGAGGCCGATGTACGTGGCCGGCGTAAGCTCAAGCAGTCGTTGCTTGGCCTCTGCGGGCAGTGCCAGGCCGGCAATGAACTGGCGCATGGAATCGCGGGTGATGCCCTGGCCGCGCGTCAGTGCCTTCAACTGCTCGTAAGGTTCGGGCAACCCATAGCGGCGCATCACTGTCTGCACGGCTTCGGCCAGCACTTCCCAGCTTGCGTCCAGATCCGCGGCGAGGCGATCTGCATTCACGTTGAGCTTGCCCAGACCCTTCTGCAACGATTCCAGCGCAACCAGCATGTGGCCGAATGCCGTACCCAGCGCGCGCAACACGGTCGAATCGGTGAGGTCGCGCTGCCAGCGGCTGATCGGCAGCTTCTCGGCGAAATGGCCGAGCAGGGCATTGGCCAGCCCGAAGTTGCCTTCCGCGTTCTCGAAGTCGATCGGGTTGACCTTGTGCGGCATGGTGGAGGAACCCACTTCGCCCGCCTTCAACGCCTGCTTGAAATAACCGAGCGAGACATAGCCCCACACGTCGCGCGCCAGATCGATAAGGATGGTGTTGGCACGGCGCGCGACGTCGCAGTACTCGGCCACGCCGTCGTGCGGCTCGATCTGCGTGGTGTACGGGTTGTAATCCAGACCCAAACCGGTCACGAAACGCTGCGAGAACGCGCGCCAGTCCACGTCCGGGTAGGTGATCGCGTGCGCGTTGTAATTGCCGACGGCGCCATTGATCTTGCCGGGAATCTCTACATTCGCCAGCTGCTTGCGCTGGCGCTCCAGGCGCGCGACGACGTTTGCCAGTTCCTTGCCCAGCGTGCTGGGTGAAGCGGTCTGGCCGTGCGTGCGCGAGAGCATCGGCAACGCCGCGTTTGCATGCGCCAGTTCGCGCAGTTTGGCGATGACCTTGTCCAGCCACGGCAGCAGTACGTGCGTGCGCGCGTCGCGCAGCATCAATGCATAGGAGAGATTGTTGATGTCTTCGCTGGTGCAGGCGAAATGCACGAATTCCTTGGCCTGGGCCAGCGCAGCGTCGTTGCCGATGCGCTCCTTGATGAAATACTCGATCGCCTTGACGTCGTGGTTGGTGGTGGCTTCGATCGTCTTGATGCGTACACCGTCCTCAACACCGAAATCGCTGGCGATCGCTTTGAGCTTGGCGATTTGCTCCGGCGTGAAAGCCGGAAGCTCAGCGATAGCTTTTTCCGCGGCCAATGCCAGCAGCCATTCGATTTCCACCTGCACGCGGCGGTGCATCAGGCCGAATTCGCTGAAGATCGGGCGCAGCGCTTCGGTCTTGCCGGCGTAGCGGCCGTCCAGCGGAGAAAGGGCGGTGAGGGCGTGGGTGGACATCGGGCAGCTTCCGGGAGATCAGAGCCGGCCATTTTACATTGCTCCGCGGCCAACATCGGCGGGCTTATAGTCGGGCCTCTCCAAAAGTTATGAGATGCAGCCATGGCCGATTTCCGTATCGAGCACGACAGCATGGGCGAGCTTAAGGTGCCTGCCAAGGCGCTCTATGGCGCGCAGACCCAGCGTGCGATCGATAATTTCCCCATTTCCGGCCTGCATCTGCCGCGCCCTTTCATTCGGGCCCTGGGCTTGATCAAGGCTGCGGCGGCCGAAGCCAATCTCGCGCTCGGGCATCTGAAGAAAGGGCAGGCGGCAGCCATCCGCAAGGCGGCGCTCGCGGTCGCGGAGGGCCAGCACGACGACCAGTTCCCGATCGACATATTCCAGACCGGCTCCGGCACCAGCACCAACATGAATGCCAACGAGGTGATCGCGAATCTCGCCGCCAAGGCCGGCAACAAGGTGCATCCGAACGATCACGTGAACTACGGGCAAAGCTCCAACGACGTGATCCCCACCGCCATCCACGTCAGCGCCACGCTCACCACGCATGAGGAACTGTTGCCGGCACTCAAGCACCTCAAGCGCGCCATCGATCGCCGTGCCAGCGAATTGCGCAACGTGCCCAAGACAGGGCGCACGCACTTGATGGATGCGATGCCGGTGACGTTCGGGCAGGAGTTGTCGGGCTGGTCGGCACAGATCGAAGCGGCGATCCAGCGCATTGGCGACAGCCTGCATCGCATGCGGCAATTGCCGCTGGGCGGCACGGCGGTGGGCACCGGCATCAACGCCGACCCGACATTCGGGCCGAACGTGGCGCGTGAACTGAAGAAACTCACCGACGTGCGTTTCGATTCGGCCGACAATTATTTCGAAGGGATGGCTGCGCAGGACGCGGCGGTGGAACTTTCCGGGCAGCTGAAGGTGCTGGCCGTGGCGCTGATGAAAATTGCCAACGATCTGCGCTGGATGAATTCGGGGCCTCTCGCCGGCTTGGGCGAAATCGAACTGCCGGCATTGCAGCCGGGTTCGTCGATCATGCCGGGCAAGGTGAACCCGGTGATTCCGGAAGCCACCGCGATGGTGGCCGCGCAGGTGATCGGCAACGATGCGGCCATCACGGTGGCCGGCCAGTCCGGCAATTTCCAGCTCAACGTGATGCTGCCGCTGATCGCCTACAACCTGCTGCAGTCGATCCAGACACTTGCGAATGTGTCGCGCCTGTTGGCCGACAAGGCCATTGCGGGTTTCCGCGTGAATGCCGATCGCGTCAACCAGGCGTTGGCGATGAACCCGATCCTGGTCACGGCATTGAATCCCGTGATCGGCTACGAAAAGGGCGCAGCGATCGCCAAACAGGCCTACAAGGAAAAGCGCCCCATCATGGATGTGGCGCTTGAACAATCAGGGCTGTCGAAAGACGAGTTGAAGAAGCTGCTCGATCCGCGTGCGCTGACCAAGGGTGGCATCCATGGCGGCGGCGCTGGCGGCGGTTGATGCCGCCGAGTCAATCCTTTTCGCAATCGGCAACACGTTTGGTCGAGATCTTCGCGTAAGGCTTGAACGCCGGCAGTTGCGCGGCAAGCTGGTCTTGTATATCCGTGATGCTGGCCTGGTCCTGGCACATCTTGAGGCCAAGCGTCTTCAACCGCTGGCCGCCAGCCTCGGCGTCCTGGTCTTTTTCGCCCTTCGATTTGCCGTCGAGTGAATCTTTGATGGCCTTCATGCCCATGCCCGCGCCGATTTTTCCCATGGCCAAGCCCGTCTGACGCACATCCGAGACATTCTGGAAATAGAGCATCAGCAGGCCGTGCTGCGAAGGCGAGACGGTTACAGGCTTGTCGCCGATCACCAGCGCACCGTTGGCGTCGATCTGCGCATCGGGCGCGCCATCGACGTGCAACGTAACGATATTGTCCTTGAGCGTGATGCCACCGTTTGCCAGTGTGGTATCGGCGGTGTCGCAGGCGCTGATGGCGGCGCAAAGCGCCAGCAGCGTTATCGTCCGTGTGTACTTCATGAGTCGTCCCCCTCGCAAGTCGTAGGATCAGTAACGTAGGTTGGTTTAGCGCAACGTAAACCAACGATGTTGCCCGAATAGGGCGTTGTACCGCGCGTCTCAAGATGGACTCAATGCACGGTGGCGTTCCTGGTCATTAGTCGTTGTCCTTGATGCAATCTGCTGTACTGCGGTCACGGAAGATGCCCACATACGGCTTGAAGGCGGGAACCTGCGCATTGAGCTGATCTTGAACCGCCTTGAGGTTGGTCTCGTCCTGGCACATCTTCACCGTGAGCTGATGTGCTTGCGACGCCACGGTATCCTTGAGCTTTTGTTTTGCACCTGCATCGGGCTTTGCAACGAAAGCGTTCTTGGCGGCAGCTATCCCCGCCTTCATGCCGTTGGCTTGCTCGCGAATATCCGCTGCGCCCTGGTAATAAAGCACCAGCAGGCCGCGTTGTGCGGGCGTAAGCGCTACAGCTTTACCGTCGACGGCGAAATCGCCGGCGGACCCGATCGTTGCATCGGGCACGCCATCCGCGTGCACGGTGAGCACATTGCCATCCAAGGTGAACTTGCCGTTTGCGCCGCTGTAACTGAAGTCAGGCATGTCGCACGCTGCAAGGCCGGCGATCAAGGCCAAGAGCAAGAGCGTCCTTTGATGCTTCATCCCGTGTCCCCTTCAGATGATCGATGTGCGGGCCGATTGCGCTGTTTCTTAGCTGTCGTCGCGCCAGCGGCGGAACCACACGGAGCCGGCCAGCATGGCGATACCTGCTGCTGCGCCGATCCAGATCCCCGGTGTCGCCAGTACTGCATAGGAATTGGAGAGCAAGAAGTTACCGATGTGCCCCGGATTGTCGCCCAGTTGCTGTGCGGCCGTGTCGTGCAGCCAACCGCCCGGGAATACGCTGAACAGGATGCGGACCAGGATCTCGCGCCAATACCAGCCACTTCTGAAACCAGCCGATTGAAGCAGGTTGAACCAGCTGATGATCACTCCCACCGCGACGGGGATGACCACGGCCCAGAGGAACGGCTTGCTCTTGGCCCAGGACGAGCACAGCATCAGCCAGCCGACCGCAGGCAAGGCCCACAGCAGATAGAGCGGAATGCTGCCGATCAGGAAGCCGATCAACTGGAACGGATGCGACAGCGTCAGCAGCCACCACACGCTTACGCCATGCATGGAGAGGGTGAAGGCGAACATCAGCAGCATGATCAGGCCGGTGAGCAGGCCGCAAAGCATGGCAATGATCGGCGCGGCCAACGTAGCGGCAATGACCTTCGAGACGACGGTGGACGTGTCGGAAACCGGCAGCGATTTCCAGAACAGAAAACTCCGGTCGCGGCGGTCGTCGTACAGAGTGCCCAGGCAGTAGAAGAACACTACGAAGCCGAAAACCACACCCAGCAATCCACTGGTGGACAGCATGACGACATCCAGTGCATCGCCGACTTTTCGGATGCCATCGGCGTCGAGCGAATGAAGCTTCAGGGCTTCCAAGGTATGTCCGTCAAGATCGATGGTGCCCATATGCATGCCGAACTTGCCGGTCACTTCACCGGCCGCGATCGCCATCAGGTTCAGCACCAGGAATACGGCGCTGGTGATCACCGGCGCCCAGAAGAAGCCGCCGCGATGCTCCCAGAACTCGCGCTTGACCAGCCAATAAATGTTTTTTGCGTTCATGCGTAAGTTCCCTTCATGGTGGCGACGAACAGGTCGCTGACCGAAGGCCGGCGGATTTCGCCCAATGCTTTCAGTTGCGCCTGATCGATGCCGTCGAACAGGAAAATGCTCTTGCCGAACACCTGGCGCTCGTCCAGCGGCTTGAGCTGGCGCGCGGCAGCAGCCATGTCCGTGCTCACCATGACTTCGGCGAAGCGCTCCCCCATGCTTTCCATGTCGGTGTTCAGCACGATCCTGCCGTCGCGGATGAACATCAGGTCGGTGAGGATGTGTTCGATCTCCTCCACCTGATGGGTGGTGACGATGATCGTCTTGTTCTCGTCGAAATAATCTTCCAGCAAGTTCTGGTAGAACTGCTTGCGGTAGAGGATGTCCAGGCCGAGCGTGGGCTCATCCAGTACCAGCAGCTTGGCGTCGATCGCCATCACCAGGGCCAGATGCAGCTGCACGATCATGCCTTTGGACATCTGCTTCACGCGCTGATCGGGCGTGAGCTTGGTGCGTGCAAGGAAGGCTTCGCATTTGGCGCGGTTGAAGCGCGGATGGACGTTGGCGACGAAGTCGATCGCCTCGCGTACGCGAATCCAGCGCGGCAGCACCGCCACGTCGGCGATGAAGCACACTTCTTCCATCAGCCGGTCGCGCTGGCTGCGAGGGTCGAACCCCAGCACGTTGAGCTGGCCCTGGAAACCGGTCAGGCCCAGGATGGCCTTCAGTGCAGTCGTCTTGCCGGCGCCGTTGGGGCCGATCAGCCCCACGATGCGTCCGGCGGGAATCTGGAAGCTCAGGTTGTCCAGCGCAAGCATGTTCTTGTAGCGCTTGCTCAAGCCATTGGCGGTGACGACCGCATTCATGACGGGTTCTCCGCATCCTTCGGCGCTTCGCGCATCAGGGTTTTCAGGTCCAGACCGAGGCGCTGCAAGCGTGCGTACAGCGCCGGCCATTCTTCGCGCAGAAAGCGCTCGCGTTCTGATTTGAGCAGCGCCTCGCGCGCTCCATCGGTGACGAACATGCCCAGCCCCCTCCTTTTCTCTACGAGTTGGTCGTCGACCAGTTCCTGATACGCCTTGGAAACCGTGAGCGGATTGATCTGAAAATCCGCTGCCACCTGGCGTACTGACGGCAGCGGGTCGCCCTCGTGCAAGGCGCCGTCCAGGATCATCGCCACCACGCGTTCGCGTAACTGGCGATAGATCGGGACGCTGTCGTTCCAGGTGATGGCCATGAAGTTATTCCTTGCTGATGCTGGCGAACTTGGTGGAGCCAAACGAATAGTAGGGCATGGCCAGTTGGGCTCCGAGCAGGCTTGCCGCGCTTTCGGTCCTGTTGGCCAGCGGCGAGTTGGCGATGGTCAGGCTGGCTTCGCTCAGCAGCGAGGCGGCGCGTCGATCTTCGGCGGTGGGGCGCACTTCGATGCCAGGCAGGGTGAAAACCTTGGCACCCTCGCTCGGAGCGGCTGGAAGCTTGGGGGCGTGGGGATTCATGGCGATCAGGCCGACCGTGGTGAACAGAACCGCGGCAGTGATGGCGATGGGGTTCGGCGCTTTCATGTCTGCTCTCCTTTAGTGCTGTCGTGGACCGGTGTTGTAGTGAACTATAACACCATATTCGAAACTGTCAATGACGGGATGGCCATGACTCATGGCCTAGAGGATCGGGATGGGTTGTGGGCCGGTTCCAGCATGGCTCGGATGCCAAGGGTCCCGGCAGCGAACGTCGTCAGGAATTGCATCTGACAGACATCACCCTGGGGCCAACGCAACCAGTGGGCTAAACTCGCCGATCCCTTTATGAGGAGCGCCTGTTATGTGGTACGCCATCATCGGTACGGACCATCCCGGAACGCCGGAACGCCGTGTGGCCGCCCGCCCAGCCCATTTGGCGCGCCTGCAGCAACTGCAAGCAGAAGGGCGGCTGCTGCTGGCAGGACCGTTTCCCGCGATCGATGCACAACAGCCCGGCCCGGCTGGTTTCACCGGCAGCCTGATCGTGGCTGAATTCCCTTCGCTGGCCGAGGCCGAGCGATGGGCCGAGGCGGACCCCTATGTGGAAGCCAACGTATACGCCAACGTAAGCGTCAAACCATTCCTCAAGGCGCTGCCCGCATGACGGCAGCGATGGTCGAGGAAATCCGCCAGCGCCTGGCGACGGCGCTCCAGCCGGTCGAACTCGAGGTGGTGGACGAGGGCTACAAGCACGCCGGCCACGCCAATGAGGGGAAAGGGCACTACCACGTACGCGTCGTGAGCGCCGCCTTTGCCGGGCAGTTGCCGATCAAGCGGCACCGGCTGGTGTACGCGGCGCTGGGCGAATTGATGGATCACGGCATCCACGCGGTGTCGATCGACGCCAAGTCGCCCGATTGATCGATCCGTTGATCAAGCACCATCGGCTTTGCCGCAGGCCACTGGGTCATCCGCCACGCATTGCGGCGCTGTCGCGCGTTTGGCACAGTGACCCGTCGCCCGCGCCAGCGGGCCATCACACCTTGAGCACCTGAATCTGCATGCGCCTAACCACGATCAAACTTGCCGGATTCAAATCCTTCGTCGATCCGACCACCTTGCATCTGCCCACCAATATGACGGGTGTGGTGGGGCCCAATGGTTGCGGCAAGTCCAACATCATCGATGCCATCCGCTGGGTGATGGGCGAAAGCGCGGCCAGCCGCCTGCGCGGCGATTCGCTGACGGACGTGATCTTTTCCGGCTCCAATGCGCGCAAGCCGGTGGGGCAGGCGAATGTCGAGCTGATCTTCGACAACTCCGACGGCACCATCCAGGGCGAATATGGCCAGTACGCCGAGATTTCGGTGAAGCGCCAGGTGACGCGCGACGGGCAGTCGTCGTATTTCCTCAACGGCGCGCGCTGCCGCCGCCGCGACATCACCGACTTGTTCCTTGGCACGGGGCTGGGGCCGCGCAGCTACTCGATCATCGAGCAGGGCATGATCAGCCAGATCATCGAGGCGCATCCGGAAGAGTTGCGCACGCATCTGGAAGAAGCCGCCGGTATCTCCAAATACAAGGAGCGCCGCAAGGAAACCGAGAGCCGCATCAAGGCCACGCGCGAAAACCTCGACCGCGTGCGCGACGTGCGCGACGAGGTGGACAAACAGCTCGAACACCTCAATCGCCAGGCGCGCGCCGCCGAGCGCTGGAAAGCCTACAAGGAAGAACAGACACGCAAGGAAGCGGAGCTGCGCGCGCTCGAATATCGTGGCCTCAAAAGCCAGCGCGATGGCGAAGGGCAGGGGCTTTCCGCTGCCGAAATCGAAATCGAGAAGCGCCTGGCCGAGCAGCGCCAGATCGAATCGCAGATCGAAGGCGTGCGCGAGCGCCATACCGAAGCCAGCGAACATTTGAACGCCGTGCAGGCCGAGGTCTACAAGGTCGGTTCGGAAATCGCACGCGTCGAACAGCAGGTGCGTTTCAACAAGGAAACGGCCGATCGCCTGCAGCGTGCACAACAGGATGCCGACCGCGAACACACGGAGTTGGCGGCGCACATCGCCACCGATCGCGAGCAAGTGGAAACCTTGCGCATGGCCTTGGCGGAAGGCGAGCCGAAGCTGGAATCCCTGCAGCAGATGCAGGACGACACCTCCGAAAGCCTGCGCCAGACCGAAACCAAGCTGGCCGATTGGCAGCAGCGTTGGGATGCCTACACGCGCACCGCCGGTGAAGCCAGCCGCGCCGCCGAAGTGGAGCGCACCAAGCTGGCTTATCTCGATCGCCAGGCGGTGGATCTGTCCAAGCGCAAAGAGGCTCTGGAAACCGAGCAAAAGGCCACCGATGTGGTTGCGCTGGATGCCGCGGCCGAGCAATTGCATACCGAACACGACACGCAGCGCGAGCGCGTGGAATCGCTCGGCAGCATGCTCGACCAGCACAAGCTGGCGTACGAGAAAGTGCTCGACGAAGAGCGCCAGGTGCAGAGCACGCTCAACGATGCGCGTCAGCAATTGCAGACGGCACGTGGCCGTCTCGCCTCGCTCGAAGCCTTGCAGCACGCCGCGCTGGGGCAGGAAGAAAGCGCGGCCAGTACCTGGCTGGCACAGTTTGGCCTGGACGAGAAGCGCCGCCTCGGCGAAGCGCTGGAGGTGGAAGCCGGTTGGGAAACGGCGGTCGAAACCGTGCTTTCCGGCTTTATCGATAGCGTACTGGTCGACGGTGCGCACGACTTGGCGAAAGAATTCCATGCGCTGAGCAACGCGGACGTCGCCTTGCTCGATGCAGCGGAAGGGGGCGCCGCCACCGCCGGCACGCTGGCTGCGCATGTGCGCGGTCCGGCTGCGGCCATCGCCATGCTCGGGCATGTGCTGACCGCGGAGAACATCGACGAAGCCCATCAGCGCGTTTCCGGCCTGGCTGCGCTGGCGCCGTACCAATCGGTGATCACGCGCACGGGCGAATGGCTGGGCCCTGGCTGGGCCAGCGTGCGTCGCGCGCAGGGCAATCAGCTGGGCGTGCTGGCGCGCGAGCGCGAGATCCGCACGCTGACCGAACAGGTCGAATCGCTGGAAGGCCGCATCGAGGAAGCCACGGCGCGCCTGGATGATCTGCGCACCAGCAAGTTCGAAGCCGAACGCGCGCGCGACGATGCACAACGCGAGCTGTACAACGCGCACCGCCGCCAGTCGGAACTGGCCGGCCAGCTGCAAAGCCATCGCGGCAAAGTCGAAACGGCGCGTGCGCGTGCCGAAAAAGTCGCTGGCGAATTGTCGGCGCTGCTCGAACAACTGGACGAATTGCAGACACAGACACGCGAAGCACGCGCGCGCCTGGACGAATCCGTCAATAACATGGGTGATCTGGAAGATCAGCGCCGTGACCTGGAAAACGAACGCCGCGCCTTGCTGGAAGCCCGCGAGGAAGCGCGCATGAACGCGCGCGAAGCCGCCGACCAGGCGCACGCGCTGGCGCTGAGCATGGAATCGAAGCGTTCCTCGCTCGCTTCGCTGGAGCAGGCGCTGGCGCGCATGGACAACCAGATCCGCCAGATCGAAGCGCGCCGCACGGAAATCGCCGAGCAACTGGCCGCCGGTTCTGATCCCATCGCCGAGCTGGAAGCCGAGCGCCAGACCTACCTGGACCAGCGCCTGCTGGTGGACAAGCAATTGGTGGAAGCGCGCCGCGCGCTGGAAGACTGCGATATCGCCTTGCGCAAACTGGAACAGCAGCGCCACAACCTGGAGCAGGATCTGTCCGGCCTGCGTGAAAGCCTGTCCGAGAAGAAGCTGGCTGCGCAGGCATTGCAGATGCGCGCCGAACAGCTCGCCGAAGCGATTGCCGCCTCAGGCCTCGATCTCGAAACCTTGCTGGCCGAGCTGGCTGAAAACGTCGACGCGGCGCAATGGCGCCAGCAGCTGGCCGATCTCGCGCAGAAGATCGCGCGCCTGGAACCGGTGAACCTGGCGGCGATCCAGGAACACGCCGAGCAGAGCGAGCGCAAGACATATCTCGATAACCAGCTCACCGACCTCACCAGCGCGATGGAAACGCTGGAAAACGCGATCAAGAAGATCGACCGCGAGACGCGCCAGCGCTTCAAGGAAACCTTCGATCGGGTCAATGCCGGCGTGCAGGAGCTGTTCCCGCGCCTGTTCGGTGGCGGTCATGCCTACCTGGAACTCACGGGCGACGACCTGCTCAGCACCGGCGTGTCGATCATGGCGCGGCCGCCCGGCAAGCGCGTGTCCAACATCATGCTGTTGTCGGGCGGCGAGAAAGCGCTGACCGCGGTATCGCTGGTGTTCGCGATCTTTGCGCTCAATCCTGCTCCATTCTGCTTGCTCGACGAAGTGGACGCCCCGCTCGACGAAGCGAACGTCGGCCGCTTCTCGAACATGGTGAAAGAGATGAGCGAGAAGGTGCAGTTCATCTTCGTCTCGCACAACAAGGCCACCATGGAGGCGGCCAGCCAGCTCTGCGGCGTTACCATGCGCGAAGCGGGCGTTTCTCGCCTCGTGCAGGTCGATCTTGCCGAAGCCGCGAAATTGGCCGGAGCTGCCTGAGGTAGAGGCTGCCTGACGTAGAGGACGTACATCATGTTTGGAACCGAATTGGCTGTTGCGTGGAACCCGTGGGTCGGCATTCCGTTGGTGGTGGTCGGCGTGGTCGTGTTGGTGCTGGTGTGGTTGTTCGGTGAGCCGAAGAAGGAGCAGGGCAAGCGACGCCTGGTTCCCGAACCCGCCGCCGAGCGCCGCGAACCGACCTTGGGCGAGTCGATTGACGAGGGTGAAAGGTTCGATGGCGATCCGCTCGATCGCAGCGATCCTTTGTTCAGACAGCCAGAGCCGCATCAGGGCGAACTGGACGTCGACCTGCGTGCCGAGCTCGAAAAGCTGGGTGCCACCTTGGCCGACCAGCGGCATGAGACGGTCCATCATCCCAAGCCAACCGGGCAATCTGCTTCCATCGTGGAAATGTTGCGCTCGCCCTCCCAGCCGGAACCGATGCGCGCGGCAGCGGTTGAGCAAGCTCCCCTGGCGCCAGCTCCGGCGCCACCCATACACGCCACCGCGCCAGGGCAGACACCCGCCGCTGCACCGCGTGTTCCTCCGCGTTCCGACCTGGGCAAGCGCCCCACGCAATTGCCGGTGGAACGCATCGTGAGCCTGTTCGTGATGGCGCGTGAAGGTCAGGCGTTCAACGGCACGGACCTGATCGTCGCGGCCGAAAAGGCCGGGTTGGAATACGGCGACATGGGCATTTATCACCGCTTGGTGGACGGCCGGCGCGAAGCGGGCCCGATCTTCAGCGTTGCCAACATGCTCAAGCCCGGCAGTTTCGACCTGACGCGTCTGGATGCCTTGCGTACGCCGGGACTCAGCTTCTTCATGACCCTGCCAGGACCGGTCACGGCACTCGATGCATGGGATGCCATGCTCCCTGCCGCACAGCGATTGGCCGAGCTGCTTGATGGGCAGGTGCTGGATGAAGAACGCAACGCCCTGGGCCGCCAACGCATCGCGCACATTCGCGACGAGCTGCGGGGCTGGGATCGCGATCATGATGGCGGCGAGATCCGCTTCGGCCGCTGATCGTTATTTGACCTGCAAAAAAACAGAGCGCCCAGCGAGGGCGCTCAATATACCGGAGTGAGGGAGCCGCTCTATCAGGCAGCTTTTGCGCCCAGGGCCATGAGGCCGATGGAGTGGTGGGCTGAAGCGATCGCTTTCGCTTTGTGCTCCGCACTCATGTTCACCCCCTCGGCGCGAATGAATTGAATATCGTCGATGCCGATGAAGCCGAGTACGGCGCGCAGGTAGTTTTCCTGGAAATCCATGCCTGCAGCCGGGCCTGTGCTGTATACGCCACCGCGGCTGGACGCGATGATCACGCGCTTGCCACCGGCAAGCCCTTCAGGACCCGCCGGGGTGTAGCGAAAGGTCTTGCCGGCCACCACGACGCGATCAATCCAGGCTTTGAGCTGGCTGGGAATGCCGAAGTTGTACATGGGCGCGCCGATCACCACGACGTCGGCTTCCAAAAATTCATCCAGCACCGCCTGGCCGAGCTTGGCCGCGTCGCTTTCGGCATCCATCACCGGCGTCCAATGGGGCAGGTTATGGGCGCTCAGGTCGCGATAGGTGATTTGCAGGGAGGGGCTTTCCTCGGCGAGCTGGTTCACGATGGCGGAGGTCAGTTCGCGCGAGACGGAGTGCTGGCCCAGGATGCTTGCGTCAAGATGCAGGAGTTTCATAGCGGTATCTCAGTCCAAGTCGGCGAGCCGACGTTGGAATTAAAGATAAAATTGGAACAAACGCCCGATAAGATGGGGCTTTCGGAACTTATCGTTCCCTAAAGGAAACGACGATGAATGCACTGCCAGGTGCCATGCAGGACCTGAACGACTTGTACTTCTTTGCCGCCGTGGTCGAGCAGGGGGGCTTTTCGGCGGCCGGGCGCGCTTTGGGAGTGCCTAAATCCCGGCTCAGCAAGCGCATTGCGCAGTTGGAGGACCGCCTGGGCGTAAGGCTGCTGCAGCGGACGACGCGCCGCTTCGTGGTCACCGAGGTGGGCGAGCGTTTCTACGGCCATTGCCGCGCCGTGCTGGAGGAGGCGCGTGCCGCGCAGGAGGCGGTGGATGAATTGCGCGCCGAACCGCGTGGCGTGGTGCGCCTGAGCTGTCCGGTTTCGATCGCCCAAACCGTATTGGCCTACATCCTGCCGGAGTTCATGGCCAAGTACCCCAAGCTGCAGGTGCGAGTGCTGTCGAACAACCGCCGCGTGGACCTTATTGGCGAGGGCTTCGACCTTGCCATTCGCGTGCGCACCAAGCTCGACAGCGACGCCAACATGATCATCCGCAGCTTTGGCCAGGCGCGCGTGTTCCCGGTCGCCAGCCCGGGCTTGCTCAAGCAATACGGCCACCCCGCACATCCGGAAGATCTTGCACGGCTGCCGGCCGTGTCGATGCAGGAACATGAAGGCGCGCAGATCTGGGAGCTGTTCGATGCCAATGGCGAACGGGTCAGCGTGGAAGTTCAAGCACGCGTTATCACCGGCGACTTCGCCGTACTGCTGGAAGCAGCACGTGCCGGCATCGGTGTGGCGCTGTTGCCGGAATCGGTTTGCGCGCCCGCCATCAGCAGCGGCGAACTGGAAATTCTGCTGCCCGAATGGAGCGCGCCGCAGGGCATCATGCATTTTGTCTATCCAAGCCGGCGCGGCATGATGCCGGGCGTGCGTGCGCTGGTGGATTTTCTGGCCGAACGCTTGCCGGAAGCGGCGCGCATCAGTCATGAGGAGTGCTCGAGGCGATCACTGCCAACGCGGGCTACGCTCGATCAGCCATCCGCATGACCGTGCTAGTCTTCGCGTTTAGCCTTCCAAACCGCCGCCTATGACCATCGAAACCAAGCTTCCGAAAGTAGGGACAACCATTTTCAGCGTGATGAGTCACTTGGCCTTGCAGCACAAGGCGGTGAACCTAGGCCAGGGCTTCCCCGATTTCGAACCGCCGCAGGCGCTGCGCGATGCAGTGATCCGTGCCATGGCCAAAGGCCTCAACCAATATGCGCCGGGCATCGGGACGGCCGCGCTCCGCGAGCAGATTGCGCTCAAGACCGAACGGCTTTATGGGCATAAGGTCAGTGCGGATAGCGATATCACCGTGACATCCGGTGCGACCGAAGCGCTGTTTGCCGCCATTGCCGCTGTCGTGCGCGCGGGCGAAGAAGTGATCGTGTTCGATCCGGCGTATGACTCCTACGAGCCGGCGATCGAATTGCAAGGCGCGCGCGCCGTCCATATTCCCCTTACCGTGCCGAGCTTTTCGATCGACTGGCAGCGCGTACGTGATGCGATCACGCCGCGCACGCGCATGATCCTGATCAACAGCCCGCACAATCCTTCTGGTGCCGTGCTGTCGGCGCAGGATCTCGATGCATTGGCAGCGATCGTGCGCGATACGCCGATCGTGGTGTTGTCGGATGAAGTGTACGAACACATCGTTTACGACGGTGCTGAACATCAGAGCGTGTTGCGCCATCCGGAATTGGCTGCGCGCAGCATCGTGGTTTCAAGTTTCGGCAAAACCTATCACTGCACCGGGTGGAAAGTCGGTTATGCAGTGGCGCCAACGAAGCTCTCCGCGGAATTCCGCAAGGTGCATCAGTACCTCACGTTCTGCACCTTCCATCCGGCACAAGTTGCGTTTGCCGAATTCCTGGCCAGCACGCCGGAGCATTACCTGGAGCTGCCAGCCTTCTACCAGGCCAAGCGCGATCGTTTCCGCCAGCTGCTGGCGCCGTCTCGCTTGAAGCTGCTCGATGTGCCGGGCGGATATTTCCAGTTGGTCGACTACTCCGCCATTCGCAACGAGGACGACGTTGCATTCTGCGAGTGGTTGGTGAAAGAGGGTGGCGTGGCGGCCATTCCGTTGACGCCGTTCTACGAAAAAGCACCTGGCACGCGACTGGTGCGACTGTGCTTTGCCAAGAGTGACGCCACCATGGAAGCTGCCGCGGAGCGTCTATGCAAACTTTGAATGTGACGCTCGTGCAGGGTGCCACGCGCTGGCACGATGCGCCCGCCAACCGCGACTACTATGGCGCGCTGGTGCGACGTGTGGCAGGGCAGAGCGATCTTGTCGTACTGCCGGAAACCTTTCTTTCCGGCTTCAGTAACGACACCCGCGCCAGCGCGGAAGGCATGGATGGCCAGGGTCTTGCGTGGATGCGCAAGCTGGCTGGCGAGGTGGGCGCGGTGGTCACCGGCAGTCTTGTCATTCGCGAAGGGGACACGGTTTATAACCGCCTGGTCTGGGCCCGTCCCGACGGCAGTTACGCGCAATACGACAAACGGCACCTGTTCCGCATGGCTGGCGAACACACGCGCTACGGCGGCGGCTCTGAGCGTTTGATCGTGGAGTTGAAAGGTTGGCGCATCCTGCCGCAGGTCTGCTACGACCTGCGCTTCCCGGTATGGCTACGCAACCGCCGGCTGGAATCGGCGGCAGGCGGCATGGACTACGACTTGGCGCTGTTCGTCGCGAACTGGCCAGCGCCACGCCGGCAGCCGTGGCGCACGCTGCTGCGCGCGCGCGCGATCGAAAATCTTGCCTACGTCATCGGCGTGAATCGCGTAGGCGTGGATGGCAATGATCTGCCGTATGCCGGTGACAGCGCAGTGATCGATCCGGTCGGCGAGGCGCTGGTTGAACTCGGTGCGCAGGAACAGCTGGTTAGCGTGGCGATCGATCCGGCACCTTTGCAGCAGCATCGCGAACGCTTTCCTGCGTGGATGGATGCCGACGACTTCATGCTCAGTGGTCTGTGAACGGAAACGCGCGTGCGCTGACACGGCGTTTCAAAAAAACTTCACAAAGAGTATTGACGGCCGCGCCCAGTACCTGAATAATTCCGCTTCTTGCTTCGGCGCCTTTCGACTTTCGGGCGGTAGCCAGGGTAAAGTAGGTGTCACCACGCGCCCGTAGCTCAGTTGGATAGAGTACCAGGCTACGAACTTGGTGGTCGGGAGTTCGAATCTCTCCGGGCGCGCCATATTTAGACAGGCATGATGTTGGTTCAAGTCGTGTCTGCATTGCAGGCAAAGCATCGTTTGCGATGAAACCGGACGAAAGAAGTCCGGCGTGTTCGATACGGATTGACGGGCCAGAGTGTCACCCGTAGCATTTCCGGGCTCAAGTTTGCGAAAGCTGACTGGGTTTCGAAAACGGGGTATAGCTCAGCCTGGTAGAGCGCCAGCTTTGGGAGCTGGATGTCGTGGGTTCGAATCCCTCTGCCCCGACCAGCAGGTGTTCTGCTTTTCGTCAAAGCGCCTGTAGCTCAACCGGATAGAGCATCGGCCTTCTAAGCCGACGGTTGCAGGTTCGATTCCTGTCGGGCGCGCCAGCTTCGGTGATTACGGTGGGCGTAGCTCAGTTGGTTAGAGTACCGGATTGTGATTCCGGTTGTCGTGGGTTCGAGTCCCATCGTCCACCCCAATTCAAGCAGTTCTGGGCCGTTAGCTCAGCTGGTAGAGCAGTTGACTCTTAATCAATTGGTCGTAGGTTCGAATCCTACACGGCCCACCAGCTAAAACAGGCACTTAGGTCAAACCTGAGTGTCTTTTTCTTTGGCACCGTAAAAATCACCGTAAAAATATCCACTGCCAACATCACTTCGAGTGCTTGCCAGCTGGCTCCACAATGGGCACTTCGTGATCGTAACGATCGGTCATCTGCGTCGTTCTGTGCCCCGCTCCGAGTCGCTTGGCTTCCTTGCCACCTTCGGTGTCGGTAATGCCGCGGTGCTTGAGGCCGTGCATCGTGAACCGCTGCTCAGGCGTGATGACACCGTCACGCATCGCCATCCGAATGAAGCGCTGCCAGGCTGTGTCGAAGGCAGAGCGTGTCTCGATCTCCCCTTTTTCGTTTAGTCGCGCGAGCGTTTCGCCGCCCTGGTTGACGAGCAGCGGCCGATCCTCCGGCCGAATGGGTTCTGCCTTCTTCAGGCGTGCCCACACCTGCCGGCGATAGTCGATAGCGACAGCCCATGCCTCTTCCAACTCGGGAGACCACTTCGTGATGTTGTCATCCGATCCTTTGCGCCGACTGGTATAGATCCCATCCTTGTGTTTGTCAGCGTCGCGAAGCAGTAGCGCTTCAATGCCGCGCTGGCGGCAGCGGTAGGTCAGCACCATCGCCGGCCATATGTAGGCTGGGCAGCTGCCGCGCGTATGGGGCTTGAGCGCACCACGCTCGCGAGCGAATGCCATCACCCTCTCCATCACCTGTGGCGTAGGGACCTTGGCGGAGCTTTTCTCTTTGGCTGCATCAAGACCATGGGCCGGGTTTTCGCGGTCTGCCATCCGGCCGCGCTGCATGCCCCAGACGAACAGGCGCCCGAGCCAGCGCTTGATGTGGTTGGCCATGGCCGGCGTCTTCTTGCCGATCTCATCTACGATCAGTTGCACGTCGGACTTGCGAAGTTTGTTCACCAGCAGCAGGTCGGCGGTACCCATCCGTGTTTTGAGCTTGGCCAGCCTGGCCAGGCAGTTTTGATAATCCCTCTGCGTGGCAGGCACCAACTCCTTCCACTGATCCGACTTTTCGAATTCTTCCTGAAGCCATCGAATGGATCCAGGTTGGTCGCCGTCCTTAAGTTCCTGGACCAAGCGATGCAGATCGGCCAGGGTGGCGGTGTTGCGCGCCAGAAGCCTCCGCTGCTGCTTGGCGCCTTTCCTGACCAAGGTGTACCACACCTGGTCACGCGCATCCCAAAACGCGCCCTTGGGAAGCTTCTGCTGATCGATGTGCTTGGGGACCGTAGGGTCGAACTTGCGGGGACGTCCTCGGCTCACAGGATATTCCCCTGGTACAGGCCGTCGTCGTTTTGGGCCAGCACCTTCAGGCCGCCGGCGGCGTTGATCAGGCTGATTGTCGTCCACGGTCGACCATTCTTCCCCGGAAACCATCTGATCCCCGCCTGCGTCAAGGCGCGCTTGAGCGCAGCGTCCTGGTCATAGCCCGTTACCTGGGCCAGCTCGTCGGCGGTGATGAGGGCGTCGTGTATCACGGCTCAGCGACCCTCGGCAATGCTCGGGAGCATATGGTCACCACCCCAGCGCGGTGAAAAGGCCGCTGACGAAGGCTCGACGACGCTCGTCGTTCAGCGAACGCTGCTGCCCAGGAAGGAAAGCAGCTTCGAGCAGCAGGGCCGTCTCTTCGTCGCCGGTGAACAGCAACATGTGTCGCAGGCCATCCTTGATGATCCATTCCGCGCGAATGCGCACCGTCCACGTGCGGATTGAAAGGTCTTCGTCACCGGGCTTGTAGCAGACCGGTGGAATCGGAGGTTTAAGCGCCAACATCAGGCATTGGTGGTCATGCAGCATTTTCTCTGCCCACGGTTGCAGCGAAAACACCGTGATCGGCTGCATGTCTTCTGTGTAAATCACGTGCCTCATGAGGCGCGGCCTCCCGTGATTACCTTCAGGCGCGGATCAAACAGGTCAGGGTGGACTTGCGCCGCAAGCATCGGGCGAGTACGTAGCTGACACAGCACCACTCCACCAGGAAGTTCTTTGCTAACAGGGACGACGAACTGATAGACCGTTGTTTCTTCGATCTCTCCGTCCATCATCCCGCGGGTGATCTCGTAGCGCAGTTCCTCGAGTATTCGCTCGATGCGCTCCATGCGGAGGTTGCTAGCCATGATTGGCGCGCTCCTTCACGATGGCAGCATCGATGGCTTGATCGAGGGCAACTCCGATCACGGGACCTACATACAGCATCCCATCAGGTTTCCTTACCTGGTTGCAGACGATGGGATGGGTCCATTGACCGGCTGAGTGATCGCGCAGCCAACGAAACCTTGCCGCGTCGAGCTCCAGGTTGAGCATGTAGGTCTTTCCCGATCGCCTACCGCCAACCACGATCACTGGCTCAGGTTCTTTGAAAAGCGGCAACCAACCATCACCAACTGGTGGATCGCACCCGGGCACGCATTCTTCGTCGTACTCATGACCGTCGGGCGTGTGAGTGGTATGACCTTTAATCCACCCAGTTGGGCGAGCGTAACCCGTACCTGCTTCTCTCAGTGCCGCAAGCAGCACTGGGATCAGCCTGATCATTTTCTCGCCTGCAGCCGCATATTGAACAAAAGTTCCGGCCTTCTTTGCTTCATCCTGGATGGCGCGAAGCTTGGCTTCGAGAGTGTCAGTCATGTGCTGGTGCCTGGTTGTAGGTATCGAGGATCACCCATTGAAGGATGCCGATGAACTCGCGCAGCCACAGCCCGGTGTCATCCAGGTTCTTCACGTGAATGCAGCCATCGTTTGCCGATTCGATAAGCAGGATGATCCGCTTGGGATTTAGCATCGAGTCCGTGTCGTGCTTCTCTTCGATCTGATCGGCAAGCGTGCGCAGGCGCCGGGCGAAATCGGCCGGGCTCACGCAGCGGTTGTTGCCGATGTGGGTGACCTTAGGCATCGTGGCGCTCCGTGGCTGCTGGATCTGATAGATAGGCTTGCGCAAGCCACTTCACGATCAGGCGTTTGTCCGATAACGGATCGGGCGGACCGCTGAAAAAATGAGTGAGCAGGTATTCGCACCCATTGAGCGCTTGCACGTACCTCGTTGCCGGCTCGCAGAGCGGAACCGAGATAGAAATCGGCTCTGGCTTGCGGTCCGCAACGATGTAGTCGGGCGCAGTGCCCAATGGCGGCTTCCACCGTTCGCCGCCGCAATAGGTGTAGTTCAAGTGTTTCAGCGTCTTGATGGCCGCGTCGCTCTCGCGCTTGCGCAACAAGTGTTGCTTCAGAATTTCCCAGCAGGTATTAACACCTGGATACGCGCCTGGTTGGCTGAGCAATTCGTCGAGCTCTTTGAATGCTTGATCAAAGTCTGGGATCGGCATCACGCATTCTCCAATCGCTTGTAAGACACCACCCACACCCACGGATCTTCCTTGAAGGAACCGATGCCATTGAGCTGCTCCCACAGTGCTTCGAAGAGGCGGCGCGGAGAAGGTGGGTTCGGTATCGAACGCTCCCCGGCACTCGCAGCAGCCATGCGCTCGCGGTGGTCGGTGAAGTGGTCGTTGATCCACTGCGCTGGCAACGTCGTCACGCCTTCGGCAATGGCATCGGGCGTGCTGATGGACTGCAGGCGCTCGATGCGGGTGTCGGTGATCTCCAGCACAGTGCGTGCTGCCCAGCGGGGCATGAAGCGGGCATGGCGGTAGCGGCCAGGTTTAAAGGCTTCGTTATTGTCGTCGAACAAGACCCACCACTCTGGCTCGTGCCGCCAACCATCAGCAACATACTCAATCGGACATATGGGATCCGTATACCCAGCCGCGATGCGCTTGTCGTCGATTTCTTTGCCAGAAAGATGATCAAGGCCTGCAGGCACACGCCACGCTTCGCGCACCCAAAGGCGGTCACCAATCTCGCCATAGGGACATGTCCAACTTCCAGCCTCTGGCACTTCGCCTGCTTGAACGCCAGCGCGCCAGACGTCGTTCATATCGCTGCAGATCCAATCGATTACTCCGACCGGTTGGGGCCTTAATATCCTTCGGGTCTGCGTCTTGATGTCAGCCAGGGTCGGGCGCACCATCATGGGAGACATGGGGATAGGGGATTCACGCATCGATCTTTCCCTCATCGCTGGAGGGTGACGGAAGCAACTTCTGGCGCTCGGCGTATTCGATCACCGTCATTCCGCTCGGCAACATGATGTGCGACAAAAAGGCCGCTTCGAAGCTCATCATGCCGATCTCGATCGCTGTGACCTGACCCTTCACCCAGTCCCGCAAGATCGAATAGACGGCCACGCTTCCAACGCTGAGCGCGTGGCTTTCATGCTCTGTGCGGGACTTGCGAGTGCGTGAACTGTATGGATGTTCCTTCAGCCATGCCGCTGCATAGCCGCGCGCGCTTGCCTTCAGCTGCACCTGGCGGCCGCGGTGTTCGAACTGGATGAATATCTCGCCGTTGTCGTAGTCCTCGCCTGTGGCGAACTTGGCGCATCCGAACTTGCGGAGCATCTTCTGTATGTCGTTCAGCGCGTTGGCGCCGCTGGTGGCGTTTTCGTAGGGAAGGCTCATGCCATCGCTCCATTTCGCTTCGCGCGTACAAGCAAAGCTGTCTCGCGCATGGTGATTTCCTTTGCACCGTACTCGATAGCCAGGGAGCGTTTTGACATGGCAATGTCGTAATGGCTGCGCGGCGTGCCGGGGTATTGGTGCCATTTGCGCGCCACGCCGATCTTGTCTGCCATGGCGTTAAGCTCTTCTTCGGTATCAGCGGTCATGTGGCACATCTTCATGCGCCCGAACTGACCGATCGGCGTGAGGTGCATATCGTCAACGTAGACGGCCATGTCAGTTCACCCGCATATCTTTCATGGTTAAAAAGCAAGGTTGCTTCAATTCTTCCTGCGCGCCTTCGATGAGCCCGCGCACGAAATCATCTTGCTTGCCGCCATCGCGTAGCAGCATGAAAGCAACCTGCAGAACCGACACCAGGTAAGGGATAACCTGGTCCGGTGGCAGCTTGGTGATATGGAGCATCGTTTCGCGCATCGCCGCGGCCGTAGGCTCTCTGCTGACTTCTTCCAGCTTTGTCATGCCCGTTGCTCCGGAAAACCGTTGTGTTCGACGCCATCGAGCAGGCGCCCGGCTTTGCGCTTACCCACCTTGTGGGCGTAATGCACGCGTTCGCCATGGAAACCATGTCCGCCGGCGAGATTGATCCAACGCCCCGGCAATCGATCGGCGCGGCCGCATTGGCGGAAATCCGGGTCATCGCGATCACGGTCGAACGAAAGGTCGAACTCTCCCCATTGCTTGAAGAAGAACGGCACGCCGGCGCTGGCGCACTGATCGCGCAGGGAGCGAGCCCAGTCAGGATGCATGGGGCGAGCACTGGGCCCTGATTCGCCGCCGGCGACTACCCAGTCGATCGCCCACTCGTCACCGATGCCGGTGTAGTCGCATCGTTTGCAGCACTCATAGGCACCCGTGGTGGGATCCATACGCATCTGCTGAGCATTGCGGCACGGGTGGCACACCAGGCCGTCAAGGGTAAGGTCTACGCGTCCCAGCAGCGGCTCACATGACAACCAGCGCACAGCGGCTGGGCATTTGAGTAATGCCGGGACGCGGTCGTCGGCGGCTTTCTGATCCTCGACACTCACGCCCAGCCAGACGTTCGGCAGTGGCCATGGACCATCGTTGATGGCAGGTCGGCGCGGGTGCTTGTAGCCCATTAAACCTTTCGTGCTTTCGTGCAGCACGCCGCGGGGCTTCTGCCAACCCATCCACTGGAACCATTTGTGCATACGCGCGGGACGCTTCGTCAGCACCTGGAAGGTGTGCTGCGGGCACGCGGCCATGATTCCGAAGATGCCGGCGATCGTGACGTCGTTGACCGACTCGTGGAACAGGTCGGACATGCTGTTGACGAATATCCGCCGCGGCCGCGTCCAGCGCAGCGGATGGTCGAGTACCTCATGCGCAATATGTACCTCGCCGTTCCATCCGTGGGTGCTGGGATGGATGAGCCGCTCATAAGCCATACCCGGTTTGGTGAAGCGAGCAGCGACCTTTTCGGCGTAGCAGTTACGGCATCCCTCAGATACGCGCGAACAACCGCGCAGTGGATTCCACGTAGCGTCGGTCCATTCGATCTTGCTGTGATCAGCCACGGCGAAATATCCCCCTTACGCGCGGATCGGATTCGTAGATGGTTGTGCGCTGCTCTTTGTTCGGCCAGGTCGGCGCCTTCTTCATGCAGCGTTTGCAGGGCGGGAAGTTGCCAGCGCCTAGCGGTGGCGTTTTGTCGGCTGACGTGCCGAACACTCCGCAGAGCGATCGATAGAAGCGCACATCCGCCGGCAAGCTTTCCAGTAGATCGGGCGTCAATTGCTTCTTGAGCGCCTCGGTGTCATCGCGCCAGTAGTGCGGCTTCTCGCCGACGAAACACAGCTTGGCCCAGCCGCCAGTGAAGTTTTCGATGGGCCCACCGGAGAACATGGCGACGCGGTATTCCGCATTGATCTTATCCATCGCTGCGCTCCTTCTCTGGATGGCCCATGCATCCGTTCTTGTAGTCGAAGTTGTCGCACTGGCCGAATGGAATAAATTCCCGACCCTGTGCGAGCTGATCGAGGAGGTAATCCTTTGCTTCCGCTGCAGATAGCCTCGTGCCATCGGCTCGCTTAAACATGCGCGCCAGATTTCTCTTGGTGATGCGTTTTATCGCGCCACGAACATCTAAGCAGGAACAGTACATGGTCATATGTGCACCCTCACGCAGATCCCTGCGCAGCCGATGCACATCAGCAGCACGCCCACCCAGAACACGAGCTGCCAAGCACGGAAGAGCAATGGGCGCTTCAGGTATTCCCGGTAGTCGGTAAACACCCACTGGATGTAGCCGACCATGGTGAGGGTGATGCCGAAGACTATGGTCACGAGCCAAATCATGCGTGTCCAGCCTCTTGCATCAAGCTAACTTCCATCGACATGTCCGGCGCGCACTGCGGCTGACGCGGTCGAACGACAGCTGCCATTGCTGGAACGTTGACGGTGAATGCATCACCCAAGAACTGGGCAAGCTTCTCCGCGGCCGCGAGCGGCCTGGCGAGAATGATCTCGAAGTCCAAGTAAAGCGCTGGTCCGGCGGGCAATGCCGCCTTTGTCACGCGCGTGTCTTTGATCACGGCGTCCAGAAGCCGATTGCGGCGTGTGCTGTTGGGCTTCGGCATGCCGGCCACAAGCACCATCATCTTGGTGATCGACACGGCTTGTTCGCTCGGGCGCCGATTCAACCAGACAACGCGCACGGGCACGTTATCGGGAATGATGTTGATGTGCGGATCCAGCACCTTGACTGCTTGGCCACGCAGCGTTTCGAACCATTCGCGATCGATAGCTTGCTGCGGACCGGCGCGATCATCTTCGAAAGACGGGTGAGTGCCAGCGCACGGAATGCCACCGGCGGCAAGCATCTGCATGGTCAGGCTTGAGCCGCAGCGGCCAAGTCCGGAGACCACGATGACGGGTTTATCGGTCATGCGCGTGTGCCTCGAAATGAAATGGGGTGACCTTCAAGTGCCGGATGAAACCGCAGCTTTCCCGAGAAGCGCGCCACACATGGATGCTTGGCAAATAACTTCACGCTGATGCGCTGCGCATTGGCGTGCTGCAAATGGCCTTGGTAACTGGCCACGATGGATGCCAGCTGCCTTACGTCAGCTGGCTCTGCAACGAAGCCGACGGAAACGGCGTGCTTTCGTTCCCACGCGTGCAGCGCCTCTGCTGCATGCTGCAGCACGCGCTTGCGCACACGAGTATGGGTGGGATAGACGACGTAACCCAGAAAGTCGATACCGCTGCTGAGCGGCCGCAGGCGCACGTCTGCCTTGAGCTTCAAGCCCAACCTATCGGCCAGGAACGTCTCGATCTGGACCTTCCAGCGTTCAAGCTGGGAACGGTCATGGTGGACCAGAACGAAGTCGTCTACATAGCGCAGATACCGCTTCGCTTTCAGCTGGTGCTTGACGAACTGATCCAGAGCGTCGAGGTAAACGTTGGCGAAGAATTGCGACGACAAGTTGCCGATGGGTAACCCGCAACCCGGCGCCGCATTCTCCAGACGCTTGTGCGGCGGTACGAGCGCGCGTTCCGCAGCGGTCGACCGATAGATAATGCCCTGGCTCTCCACAGGCCGGCGTAGTAGCGCGTGCACGGAACGCATGGCAACGTGGGGTAGGCCAGCGCGAGTCAGGCGTGCCTTGAGCATCCGGTAAAGCGTTGGCCGGTGGATGCTGTTGAAGAAGTTGTGCACATCAAGCTGCAGGTACCAGCCCCCACCCTGGCCGGCATGCACCTGGCGCACGAACTGTTTCAGGCGATTGACTGCCTTATGCGTGCCTTTGCCGCGGCGGTTGGCATAGGAGTCGTGAATGAACGTCGGCTCGTAGATCCGCTCAAGCTGCGGTACAAGCCAGTGATGCACCACGCGATCCGAGAAGTCCGGTGCGTGGATCTGGCGTGCCTTGGGCCGTTGCGCGATAAAGCAGGTTGCTGGCGCCGGCGACCAGGTGCCAGCGGTGAGATGGCTCTGCAGCGCGATGAGGTTTTCAGCCCAGTGCGCCTCAAACTGCAACTGGTTACGGCTTGGTCGTTTCCTGCGTCGTGCAGACCGCCATGCATCATGGAGAGCCCGTAGGCTCACTTCACCCCGACACTCACCGGCCGGCGCCGCGACCCGCACCGGCCGCGCGCGAAACTTGTTGTTGGCGTTGTTGTTGTTCACGTTGCCGTTGTTCATGTTGACGTACCAAAACGAGCGGGAATCGCCCGTATCCCCAGGCACTTGCAACCCGGCAACGCATCCGTGTGGTAGCGCAGCTTCGTCATGAATTGACCTCACATTTCGAGGTGTCCTGGGTACTCAGTGTCTTGGCGCGCTGTCCACGCGCGTGCGCGTAGCCATTCTGGCCTTTAGGGTGAATCTGCTTGTGCCATCCACCGACTTGCTGACCCAATTGGATGGCGTTGCGCATCAGCTCGGAAAACTGACCGAAGCTGGAAAACAATCGAAGGTTCTGACCCTGCTGGATTGCGAGCTTCAGATCGTCAACCTGATCCACCAACTGCTCTAAGAGCGCACTGCGTTGCGCCGGCTTGCGTGCGGCACGATTCGCAGTGGTCAGGACATTCCAGGCGTGCTTGCGCAGCTCTGCGCCGAACGTATAGCGATGTGCGCGCTGGAACCTGGCCGCGGCCTGCTCGATATCCCGAGCGAGGCCTTCGGCCAGCCTGACGGCGGGTGGAAGGTTGAAGGTCATGTCAGCTGCTTATTGGCCAAGAGCCAAGAACTGACCGGCCGGCGCCGCGACCCGCACCGGCCGCGCGCGAAACTCGTTGCTGGCGAGGTCGTTGCCCACGTAGCCGTAGTCCATGCCGACGGACCAAAACGAGCGGGAACCGCCCGTTTCATTCAGGGTCCACTGCGTTTGCTGGCACAAGTACCAGTCGGAGACAGCGTCCGGATAGAGATTGGGATCAGCAGCCGGCCCGGTGCGGGTGTAGTCGACAGCATGCACGGCCTGCGGGACGTCGGGAATTGACCAGTCCTGGTAGCCCGCGAAATCCAATTCCTTCGCGCGCTTGATCAGCGTGTCCGGCTTGGCGCTCTTATCGAAGCCCGGAGCGTTGATCGCTTCCATAAGTCCCGTAAGCGGGTCGTAGACGATGGCATGATCGGTCGCATCGGCATCCAGCTGCACAAGTGCGGCACTGTATTTCGCGCGGTCCTTGTAGAGCTTTGAGAAGTCAACGACCAGGCCGTCTCGAGTGGTGACGATCGTGCCACTTGCGGCGGGTGCCGAAGTTTCAGCAACTGCGTTCATGAGATTTCCTTGTGTGTGAGTTGCGCGGCTCAATGAACCGTGTTTACAAAGGAGCGATTACTGACCGGCCGGCGCCGCGACCCGCACCGGCCGCGCGCGAAACTCGCCGTAGGCGCTGAGGTCGTACACGTAGCCGTTGAGCAAGTAGACGGACCAAAACGAGCGGGAATCGCCCGCTTCGCCTTCGGTCCACTTCGTTTGCGTGGACGTCCAAACGTATTCGCCATGGGTTTTAAAGATGCTCGGCAAGCACGGGTTATGCAGCTTGCGATCAACAATGGTCAGCATCTGCTCGTCAGATGGCATGAACCAATCGGAGAAGCCGCCGACCGTGATGCTCTTGCAGAAGAGATCGGCTTTGTCCCAATCCAGCTTGTCGGATTCATCGTTCCACCACATCAGTCCTGTGCGATGGTCCATGACCGCCTGACCGTCCAGAACGAGTTCGAAGCGCTCTGCGGGCTTGATCACTTCGTTGGCCGACACGTCGATGATCGACGCCGGCAAACCATTGGGCGCCACCCTGATGATGGCCTTTTCGATGTGAATCGAGATGTTCGAAGGATTCATGTGTCTACGTCCTGGTGGTCGGCACACCGGTGCCGAACCTCTGGATAGTGGTAGCCGTGTCCGAGCTTGCACGTGCCCATGCCGGCGAAAGGGTTGTGGTTGTCGCGGATGAAGAACTGGCAGTTGCTGCAGGTGACGCCGTATTGCTGTTGGCTTTGCTTAGCCACCTTTGCGCTCACGCGATCAAGATCCAAGCACCACTCGGCAAGCTGTTGATCGTGGTTGCGTGAGCGCAGCATCTGGTTACGCGGCGATCGGCGCCGGCGTGAAAAGGGAAATGCGTTCCTGCAGCACATCGGCGTAACTCGACATGCACATGTACTGCTGCTCGAGCAGAAGCTTGGTGTGCTCGTCACGGTGCTTGAAGGTGTCGCACTGCATGAACATCGACAGCTTGCCGATCTTGTCTTTCAGTTCCACGAGTTCGGCGACGACACGCTGCTGCCACGGTTCCAGGTGACTGATATCGCCAAGTGGCCGGTAGGCTTCCTCGAAGGTGTCTTTCGGCGACCAGCTTTTGTAGCCGTCCGCGTACTTCACGGCGTAACCATCACGACCTTGCTGGTTTTCCGGCCATGCAGTGACGATCTTGGTACCGACATACTGCTGCGTCATGGAAGTTCCTTTGCCGGCGAGCGCCGGCGCATTGTGTTGGGTATACGGCAGTGAGTTTTCTTGAGTGGCTCGGGACACGACGCACAAACAAAAAACCGGGCTCTCTCACTGCGGTTAAGCACGTCGCACGCATTGCTGCGCAACTCACTGCCGTACAAGGAAGCCGCCTGATGTGGTTTCCATCCACCCATAGCAAGGTAAGTTCCATCACCAAGCGGCTCGCTTGTGTCCTCTCTATGCCCAGGAAGGGACTGCTGGGTGATGGCCTACCGAGGTATTGCCAGATGCTCCGTCGGAGGTGCCGGTATCCATCACTGCCGGGGTTATTGGCGCCACTGGCCGGCTGGGCGCATCGCACCGTCGAAGCGACTACGACGGTGCGGACGATGCTTTGCGGCGGCGGACGTTGCCGGGGGCTTTGTCGTTGCGGGGACCATGCTTGATCACGTGCCGACTTCCGCTCTTATCGGCGTGACTGATGACGCCCGCTTCTGCCATAGCCTCAATCAGCCATGCGGAACGGTTGTAGCCGAGCTTCAACGCACGCTGCAGAGCAGAGATGCTGGCCTTTCCAGACTCGCGCACGAAATCGACAGCCTTGGCGTACAAAGGATCGTCGGCGCCGAGACCCGTAGGTTTCGTTTCCGGCACCATTCC
This sequence comes from Dyella sp., assembly GCF_036746095.1. Taxonomy (NCBI): domain Bacteria; kingdom Pseudomonadati; phylum Pseudomonadota; class Gammaproteobacteria; order Lysobacterales; family Rhodanobacteraceae; genus Dyella; species Dyella sp. The sequence continues at coordinate 74,660 of NZ_DAIOEU010000003.1, read as the reverse complement.
TTCCGGCGCGTCTTGCTTCTGCATGTGCAGCGGCGCATCCACCTTCAACCCAAAGACCTGCTCGAAGGCCGACAGCAAGCGCTGTAGCTCTAACGTCATCAACGCGAACTGCGCGTCATAGAGCGAGAGCGTGTCTTCGTGGCTGTCGCCCAGTTCTTCGTGGACCACATCCAGAAACCGCAACTTGCGCACCACCAGGTCATCACCCAGCACGAAGCTGATGCGCTCATCGAACACCAGGCCAAGCTGAAAGACCTGCTTGCCGTTGCGCAGGTGTTCCTTGACTTCCTCGCTATCGAGTTCCTGGCGCGAGCACTTGGCGATGGCACCACTACTGGTGGCCGGATCGCGCAGCAAGCACTCGTCACCGAGCGCAAAGCCGCCGGGTAGGTCGCCGCTGGCCAGCCAATCGGTCATCAGCACGCGCGGGCTTTCCTCCGGTGCCAGCAGCACTACGGGAAAGCTACCCAGCGCTTCGCGTACCAGATGCACGACATGCTCCGCGTGCTTGGCCGTCGGCGTATCAATCACAAGCCATCCATGCTTCACATTCGCATAGGCGCGCGTACGGCTATGGCGAACGAAGGCGCGCGGCAGCAGTAGGGTGAGCGTGTCTTCCTTGATGCGCCGCCGCTCGCGGCCGCCGACCGTGCGACCTTCTTCCTCGGCGATCTGCTGCACCTTGCGCTGCACTTCGTCGTTGACCACCACCGCCGGCAGCAGCTTTTCGTTCTGGCCGCGCGCGAAGAGGATGCAGTCACCCACGATGTGCGTGAACGCATCTTCGACGCTGGCGCCGAGCGGCGCGACTGATCCGAAGGTACCTGTCTCCATGGGGCCGACATCGCGCAAGGGGTGGTTATCCAGCTCGAACGTGATGCGCTTGATGTCGGCGGCGACATCCGGGTGCATGCGGTAAAGGAACAGGTTACGGAAGAACATCCGTCATTCCCCTTGGGATTCGATAGGCAACTGCGCTTGCGGCGCAGGCACGTGGACTTTGCGTGGCAGCTTGACCGGCTGCCGCCCGAACATCGCCGCGATGCGATCCGACCAGGGCCTACGGTGCGGATACTTGGTGAGCACCGCCCGCGCGCGGCCGCCGCGATCACGATGTGCTGGAGCCATTTCCCAGCGTCGCCGCGGGCTGCCTGCCGGATGCTTGCCACGCCTGCGCCAGTGATCGACGACGGCGTACCAGCCAAGCACCGCACGCATCGCGCGGTTCTCGCGACGCAGCCGGAGTAATGTCCGGAAGCCCGGCATCAGGCCGCCACCGGCGTTGCGCGTGGAACGATCGCCAGGACATCGCGGACAGCCCATGCATCGGCAGCGGGCTGCATCGCGCGGAACTTTGCCGTCCGCACACCGCATGCCGCACATTCGACGTGATACAGCTGCGCGTTGTTGCCGCTGGAAAGGATCATCTTCGCTTGGTGCCCCGGGAAGCACACCTGCAGCGGCGGGTGCTCTTTCACTTGCTGCTCGATCATCGCGGGATCCTCCGCGTGGGAAAGAAAGGTGTGGCCGTCGCAAACCGTGGACGTACAGGGGGTGACATCCACGTGGGAGGCAGCCGGGCAAGCGGCTGGCGACGGCCACAAAACTGAAAAGGGTGCATGCAGCCAACGCTCGAAGGCCTCCGCACTGGCGTGCGCGACATCGGCCTGATGCATGGCGGACATGTCGGCGAGGCAGAGCGTGGTCATGACTGCGCCTCGCTGAGCTTGATGCCGCAGAAAGGGCAGTAACTCATGATCACGTCCGGCGCCTTTTTCGAGCGCACGCTTGCATCGACCTTCTCGGTGCGCACGAAGTAGACGAGCGAGATCTGCGATAGGTCTTTGGCCACACCGAAGCCCGTCGCGATCTTCGCGTTGAACGGCTCCAGCTTCTTGTTCATTTGCTCGAAGCAGGTGCACTTGGTCATGGCGCAGCTCCGAATACCCGAATAATTGCATCGGGATTCCAGTGGGCTTCGGAACGAAGCTTCCTTAGCGCACGCGCCCTTGACATGCCAGCCTTGCTAGCGAAAGACAGAAGATGATCATCGGAAAGCGATTCAACGAGGTGCTTCGCCATTTCTCTCATCTGGCGGCGCTCTACTGCGAGCAAAGCCAAGACTTTGCGCTCTTCTTTGCGCGCACCTCGCTTATAAGCATCAAGCTGAGCATCGATATTGCCGCGCTTGCGAAGGGGAACGTTGACGATTGCCATATCTTTGGTCATGGCGCAGCTCCGAAGCGGGCACCGACCTCGCTAGACCAACGAATCAGACCTAGGCTTGTTATCCCTGAATCAACCATCGCGAGCAGTGCTTTTTGCGAATGGATCAACTCAGCGAAATCTGCCCTCGCCTGCAGCAAGTTCTCAACATGCCCGGTATCGCCACTCGCGCGTAGGTCGGCGATGACGGCGTCAAGGACTGCCAATTGATTTGCCCTTTCGTCCGGCCGACTCATGACACATCTCCGGAATCGCGAACCAATGTCGTTGCTTCGACTTTTCCCGGCATTGGAATACCGAAGAACTCCGCGACCTGGGCGACCTGTGCTTCTGGAAGGTCGATGCAGGTGTTTCCAAACCAGATAGCTTGATAGCCTTGCGCAGCACTATGAATACGCAAATCCGTAGGATTGATCACGCTGAAGCCCAGCGAACGGTGCAGATGTTCGTGGTGACGCAAGTCACCTGAAAAACAAGTGCCCCACTCTGTTTCGTGTCGCGCAAGCATGAGTGTGATCTGCGGCAGGATTTCCAGCTCAAGAGATGTTTTGCTCACAGCGCACCCCCGAACTGCCCCACCAGCACGATGACCGTGCCCAGCACCACCATGGCCAAGCAGAGGTTGAACACCGGGCGGCTGACGGACTGCTCCGCGAGCTCAGGCTCATCCAGCACTACCGGCAGTGGGGTAGGGATCGGCACCTCGACGGGCGTTTCATACCTGTCGTGGCATTCGTTGACCGGTAAACAGGCATCCGTGAACATCGGATCGCATTCCCCAAGCGTTGGCTTGAGGGCATTACAACAAATGTTGTTTCTTGTTGTCAACAAATGTTTTCGATGTTTCGTTGCCTTTGTTGTAAGTCGTTGAAAGTTGACAACCTATGTTGCATTGAAGGGCGTTAAGGTCGCCATTCAGGCTGCTGGCGCCTATCCCGTTTTCAGGAGACAACCATGGATCGTGCAGTGAAGGGGAGTTTGATTGCCTTGGCTTTGGCTACTGCGTTAGGAGCGTCTGCGCTCGTATTTGCAGGGGATTCGCAGGATCTCGGTTCGAATCTGCCGGCGCGGCCCGACGTAAGCGCAAGTCCGCAGTTCCACGTGTATCAGTGGTTGCGCAACGGGGTCACCTACATCCAGGTGAACGACATCAACAACAACGTGGATTTCGCCGTCGCGACTGGTGGTGGTGAAGTGTTGGTGCTACCGATTGGCCATCCCGAGCTGGTGAATGTTGCTCAGTCTGCTTCGGCCTCTGGCCAGTCGATCTACGCCAGCACTGCGGTGACCATCAGCCAAGTAGCGGGTAGCTTCATGGTCGTGGCGGGAACGCCAACCACGTCCAGCGCACCGATAGCCACGGCCCCAACGATGACGACGGACGCGCTTTGCAGCAATCCTGCTGATTGCTCACAGGCAGTCGCCAGTCCAACTCATTGATTTTAGATACCGCGTAGCGTGATGCCCACTGTGGGTCGTAGCTTTTTGCGGTGATCGTGGAAAATCCCTTTATAGGTTTGGGCGAGGCCTCGGACCTGATCAAGTTCACTGTTGGGAGGTGGGAGCGGAGGTAGATTCCCCGCTCCAGCCCATACGCGTACGACCAGCGATACATTGCGGATGGCTCCGTTCCGAACACGCAAGCGCATAGCCACTCGGTAAGCGCGGTTATCGCGGCACATCAGCATCACCAGGTCATACGCCACGCGATAAATCAGCACCTCGATCTCATGAGGGAGTTCCACTGTCACGCGTGGCATCCTCACGGCGTACGAGATGTTTGCATCATGGAGCGCCTGAGCGATCGGACCCGAGGCCAGAGCCATGTACAGACCGTGTGTTTCGAGCGGCCTGATTTCCATACCTGAGATGATTTCGCGCACTTCCCTGCGAACCATACCGGTGCCTTGCCATCGGAGTAGGGCGCTGGCGGATGGCTGCTGTTCGACCTGCAGGAGATCGGCGGCCTGCTCGGTATAGGCCTGCAGGACCATAAAGGCACGCTCCACCTGGGATGCCGCGCGGCGCACCCGGCTTTCGCCCCACAGCAGGTTTTTGCGCGCCAGTGTCTCGAAATGCTTACTCTCACCGGCGAGAGCATGCGATCTGTTTCGATGCTCGGTCAGTGACGCACCAAGGATCAGCATGGCGGTCGTTACTAGCGCCATCAGCACCTGGGATTCCAGCAGATCGGTGTCAGTCGCCCTGGGCATGCTGCCTTCCAGTGCGAGATTCGCCAGCACCGTGGTCACCACGGCGCCGGTCCATCCATGGCGGACGGTGATCCATACGCACGGCGCGAACATCAGCAAGCAGACGATCGTATGGACTTCGCGGGAACCTGTGAGCCAGTTAATCGCGAGGAAGGCTCCAAGAATCCCTGCAGTCGCCACTGCCAACTGTTGCACGTGCTTAAAGTCGAATTGAAGATCCAGCACGATCCGCATGCCGCGGCGCCGGCGCGACAGTGACCACGTGACGAGGGCCGGTACGATCAACAAGATGCCCAGGTAGGTCCCAAGTATGAACACGGACGCCCACCATACATTGCCCTGGGGCAATGGCTTCACCTTGTCAGAGTAGGTGATCAAGCCCATGGTAACGATGCCAGTAACGCCGTTCAGTACGGACGCAAGGCCAGCGGTACGGAGCAGTTTGTTGATCAGTCTGGAAAGGCTGATGTCGCCACCGAGTTGCCCGTCGAACCGGAACATCGCAGCGGGCGCCAGAGTACTGAGGGGAGGGAACACCATGGCTGCGGCAAACCAGGTCCAGCCTAGATCGTGAATGGCGCCTTCGCGGTAATACAGAGAACCCAGCGCGTCGCCGGCCAATATGTAGGGCCACAGACGGGTAGGGAGCAGCAAAAGAGCTGCTAAGCGCATGCCAGCCGGTAGCTGGCCGTAAATCACGGACGGGTCGGCGTGGATTACCGAGCATTCGCGCACGGCAACGTACAAAAGAGCGTAACCAATGGCTAGCAGCAAATCCTTCTTGCCAATCGTGCGCATACCTGATCCGGTCGTGGCGCGCGAATTGTGAGCTGCGCGATTAGAACGAGGTTCTTCCTATGCGCCCCACAACTCGCCCCCCTATTTGCAAGCTGTCTAATTTCGCCTCTGCAAGCTCGACCGAGTATTGATTGCCGGTCAGGCGAACAGCTCTATCCCCTAAGTTCGTGACCCGGCGCACCATGGGAATTCTCCCCAACTTGCACACGTAGAGCCCATCGACGTCGGTGTCCTTGACGTCAGTGTCCACGAACACGAGGTCCCCTTTTTCCACTTCGCCTCGCATGATGTCGTCCGGGTTGGTGTACACCCGTATCCCGCTGGACATCAATTTCGCAGTGCTATCACCCAGTAAAATCGACGGAATGTCAATGAAGCGTGTATTTTCTTTTGAGAAGTCGGGCAGGTAGAAGAAGCGGACGGAGTCGCCCACCGCCGCAGGTGCCTCGCCCTCGCCCGAGAGCCAACTCACCCCGGTCGGCTCGCGAACAGCTGGCGCCACCACGCGCGCTTTCCCTTTGAAAGGAGGCGCCCCCTCGCCAAGGTTGATCCACTCGTACGTCAGGCCTTCCACGCCCTGCTCGGATGCCCAGTCCTGGAGCAGGTTAACGGCCCGGTGCGTGAAAGCTTGATCCCGGTAGAGCCAGTTCGTGATCGATGACGAGCTGATGCCCGGGTATTTGGATACGTCCTTCCGTTCCTTGCCGGCCAGGCCGAGCAAGTAGTTCCAGCGATCAACAAGGGTCAGTTGGCGTTGTGGTGACGTCATTTGTTGATTTTTGTTGACGTCACCCCACGGGTGCAAGGAAACATTTGTTTCGACGATTGCATTTGTTGACAACATTTGTTGTATGCTCCGCGGCATGAACCCCATTGAACGCGTCATCGTCATTTTCTCCACTCAGATCGCCCTTTCCCGGAAGGTCCCCTGCAGCCCGCAGGAGATCAGTCGCTGGAATGCGGCCGGGAAGGTGCCCCGGAAGCGGGCGCCGGCGGTTGCGAAGGCTGCGCTGGAAGAAATTCCGGCAGCGCTGGCGCGCGGGATCGATCCCGACATAGCACGCCCGGTTTCGGTTGAAGCGCTCGTGAAGGGCTTCGAGCAAGCCGCTGGGCAGCCGTACGAGAAGGCTGCGCAGGTAGCCGCGAACGGCCAGGACTACGGGTAAGGGCTCGGTCGGCAGCGGACTCGATGGCCGGGTGGGTTTGTTGTTGCGGCACGAGTCCGAGAAGCAAAGGAAGGGTCCAGATCACAGGTTTACGACGGTGGGCGGCCGTAACAACCGCCCTTCAGGGGAATAAAACATGCATGTCTCAACCCTCCGCAATCCTCAGATACAGGAAGAGGCGAGTAGCGAATCGCTAAGTCGGCAGCCCGCAGGACAGAATGATCACGACCTCCGCTGCTTTGCTTCGTACGAACTCTTAGCAGTCGCAACCAATTCAGAAAATCGCTCGGTTTTGCTGCGGGCAAAGTATTCGAAGGTTTCGTTGCGTTGGTGGGCATCGATTGCCGCCTCAATCTTCCGTTCCGTAACTTCCCACCAGTTTTCAAGTTCCGCTCCATTCGGATGGGAGCGGATGAGCATCACAACGATTTCTTCCAGCACGGCGACTCTTGCTTGGAGCGCTAAAACTGCGCGCTCATACCCGGCAACAAATTTTGCAGCGTCCATGACTCCCCCTCGTGGTGGTGTGGTTGATTCGCACCTTTCACGCTACCACGGGGGAGGGGTCACCCACAGGGAAGGGTGGCATGGAGGGTATGCCCATGCGGCGTAAGGCATTCCCTCAGGTGGAGCACTGTGCCGAGCTGGCGGCGGACAAGATGCGCCGCCTGTTTCAGCTCACGGAAATAGTCGGAGCCATGCGTCCGCTTGCTGCTGCAAGGCCTCGATTGTTCCTTGTGTCATCTCAGGGGGAGTCTGATCCCGGTATCCCAGATCACCCAGAAATAGCAACCGCTGTGAAAGGGCTGCTTGAAACTGCCGCTTTAGCAGGTCGGGTTGGGGGTGCGAAGCAATGAGTGCTTGCACGAAGCAATCCAATGCAACGTTGGTGCCCTGCAGTTGCAGGACGGTTTCCATAACGACCGTCAGCGACTGCAGCGACGAATGCGGCAAATCCTTCGAATCCTTTTCCATGGTGACCTCTGATGGCTGGGTGAGTGCCTCGCAACCACAAACCTACCATCACGAGGTCACCGCCTCACGCCGAGAGGAATGCCGTCGGCTTGCGCTGGGACTTATGGAGCGCCGGCGGCAGGCGGAAGTGGCGGCGTGCCTGGCGCGGTGGAGGGCGGCGTCGTGAAAGCTGCAGAGATCAGGGCTCTCTTTCCGGATGAGGCGTCGCTATGCGACATGTTCATCCGCGACATGCGCACCATGGGCGGCTGGACCATTTATCCGGAAACAGCAGACTTCGACATTTTGCTGGTGCGCGACGCGACTGGCCATCAGCTCGGCGTTGAAGCGAAGCTGCAGCTCAATGCGAAAGTGGCTAGTCAGATTCTTCCAGCTGACCGAATGGGCCATCCGGGCCCGGATTTCCGCGCCGTCATCGTGCCATGCATCACCGAATCGAACGTAGGCATTGCCGAGATGCTTCGCATCCTTGGCGTGCAGGTATTCGCACCCGACACGCGCTACCTCGGGAAGATGCAATTTACCCTGACCCGCCACTACGGACAAAAGGACGCGCGAGCGTTCGATTCGACCGCTGGCAAACTCATGGACTGGGATCTGGCATGGCATGACTGGAACCCGGCGAAGCGCTGCGAACTGCCCTCGATAGTTCCTGATGTCCGTGCGGGCGTTCCAGCACCGCTTCGCCTGACGCCATGGAAGATCGGCGCACTTAAGGTGCTTGCCGACCTTGAACTCGATGGCTTCGTCACGGCCAAGAGTGTACGAGATCACAACGTTGATGCGCGGCGCTTCTGTGCATCGGACGGCTGGCTGAAATCGCTCGGCAATGGCCGCTGGGGACGCGGGACCGTTCCTGCTTTTGATCAGCAGCATCCCGAGGCATACGCACAGATTCTTGCTGACGCCAAGGCAAAGCGAGAGCAATCCGCATGAACACTCCCCGTCGGAGGCCCCATGCCAAAAGGCCGTAAGCAGCACGAACTACCTGCGCAGGTGCTCGCCATGCGCATCTTGCTGGACGTGCAGCAGCACGCAAAGCGCCATCCCGATTTCTTCCTTGCGGAGCTGGCGGCCAAACTCTCCGCTAAGTACACGATCAGCCGCGCACAGGCCTGCAGGTTGACCTGGTGCGCCATGGACGTGCTGTGCCTTCCGTACGTGCCGTGGATGGAGCGCCGGCGGCGGTTTGGTGAGTTGCTGGCCAATCGCAAAGCAGAGGCGCGCGGGCGTCGCCAGGTAGTTCGAGGTGCATATGTGGCGTGACCTTCTCTTCCCAACGTTCCGCATCAGAAAGCTGCAGCGCGAGCTTCGGCAGGCCCAATCGCTGGCGCTGCACTACCAGCAGAAGTACCTGGCGAAGATCGACCAGGAGTTGGCGGAAACGTACCGCGCCCTCTTGGGCGTCCTGGGCAACGCCAAGATGCGCTCCGCCATCGCACCGAATGAAGGCGTTCGCGCGGACTGGGAGCGCATCGCCGCCAAATGCCAATCAGAGATCGATCGCTGCGAGCAGCGTCGCCGCGAGATCGCAAACGTGCTCCAGCAAGCGGAGGACATCCATGTGGCTTGATACCGAATGGCAGCAGCACGGCCTGGACGCGCTGCGCGCGACGCTGGACGTCGACACACGCCAGCGCAATGAAATGATCCAGTTCCTGATGGACGAAGGCTTCTGGGACGCGGAGAAGCTGTCCTGGGATGGCGCCATCGCACGCTGGAACGATTGCCTCAACCCGGGCAAGAACAGTTTCTTCAAGATCGGCGAGTTGTGGGCGCTGACAAAGCGCTTCGGCCGTCACGATCTGTTCCTGGCAATGGCCGAAGACCTGGGGTACGAAGTGCGCCTGCGCCCCACGGAAGAGCGCCGGCAAGCGCTGGTGGCGCAGCTGGTGGACGTGCTCAAGCGCAACGAGGCGGCAATCAGCGCGGCCCGCTCCGAGCTCTCCAGGCTGCACAGCGGCGATACACCGTCACCGGGTACGCGTGGCTCCAACAGCGTCGTGCGTTTCCGCCAGACCGACGACGACAGCATGCCGGGGAGTTTCTGATGGCAGAGGAATGGATCAAGGTGCGCACGAAGCTGGCGCGCGACGGTCGCCTCAATGTCATGTCACGCACGCTGCGTAACATATGTAACGCTCTCGGCGTTACATCCAACGTTGCATGGAGCACAGCGATGCTCGGATCGCTGGTGAAGTTATGGATGCTGGCGGACGAACATGCCGACGAGAGCGGAGTTATCCACGGCTATACCTCCGAGGACGTGGACAACTATGTCGGGTTCGATGGCTTCTGTGCAGCGCTCCCGCCGGAGTGGATCAACCTCACCGGCGAGTGGGTGCAACTGCCTGATTACACGGAACATAACGGCAGTACCGGCAAGACGCGTGCGCAGACGCAGAAGCGCGTCAAGAAGTCGCGTAACGGTAGTGGTGCTACGAATGTAACGCACGAAGCGTTACAGAATGATCGTGCAGAGCGTTACAACGGTAACGCTGACACCGTTAGCAAAACCGTTACCAGAGAAGAGAAGAATAGAGAAGACTCACTAGGTAACTCTTCTACGAGAGCAGAGATCCCTGAACACACGGACGCGAGTGCGCGCGCTGTGGTCGAAGCCTGCAAGGTGCTTCGCAAGCTGGGGATGCTCGACGTGCAGCCACAGCGTCCCGAGCTGCTCGACCTGGTCGGTCGTGGGTGCACCGTGGAGCAGATGGCGCTCACCGCCGCCGAACTGGCGCTGAAGTCCGCAAATTTCTTCAACGACACCGACCTACACCCGGAGCTGCTGGAACTGTTCGCCAGCGGCGCCACGCAAGCGCAGATGCTCATGACCCAGGAGCAATACACCCGCCTTCGCAACTGCGTCCCGAAGCTTCCCTACCTCGCTGCCACCCTGATCGGCCGCGCCAAAGACGCGGCGCGCCTTGGAGAATCCCATGGATCAGCAACGACAAGCACCGCCTTTCAAGCCGCGCACGCAGACCTTCAGCGCGGTGGGCAACGTGGTCGACCGGAGTCTGCCGCAAGCCGGGCTGAGCGCGCACGACGGGAAGGTGACGCGCGTGACGAAGCAGCCGTCCAGCGATCTGCGGGATTCGAATCTGCGTAGCGGCGAAGCACCGGAACCGCTAACGAATCGCACGATCCGCCACCTGTGGTCGAAGATGGTGTCGATCTACGGTCACCGCTGGGTGTGCAACTACAGCGATTTCGCCGAGCATCCGGATGGCACGCTCACGGACGCTGGGAAGGTCTGGGCGGTGGGCCTGGCCGGCATCACGCCAAAGCAGGTCGACGCCGGTATCACAAGTGCGCTGATGGGAGCGTACCGCTGGCCACCGACGCTCCCGGAATTCCGCGCACTGGCGCTGGGTGTTCCGACACTCGCCCGCGTGCAGCTGGTGATCAGCAAACCAGATCTGCAGACGGAAGACGTGGCCGCATTCTGTCGCCTCATGTGGCGCTTCATAGATTCGCACCGGCTGGCGCGCGCGGACATCGGCAAAGCGACGCGGATGATCTCCGATGCATACGACTACGCACTGGAGTACCGCATGAACCTTGGCGAGCTACCGCCGCCACCAGCGGCATCGATCACCCGCCAAGCGCCAGAGCGACCGACTCGCGCGAGCGCAGAAACTGCCGAAGCACACGCGGATCGCATCCGCCAGATCCTGGGCATGCACGACCCCGAAACCACCGACGAACCGACACAAACCGAGGCGACGCCCAATGAGTGAACTGCGCAACCAACTCGTCCTCGCCGCGGTGCGCCGTGCGGGCAAGAGCGTCACCAGCGTGGAGCTGCTGCCGTTGATCGAAGGCTTGGCGACCAACGCCGGCTGGCAGGAACACCAGCTGCAGGATCTGACGTTGCGTTCGATCGGGCGCCGCTTGGCCAATCTTCAATCGCGTGGCGAACTGCGGGCATGCGGTACCGGCCTGGACGCGCGTGGCAACGCTACCACTCCGTTGTACGAACCCGCCGATGGTGTCTACAACCCGGAAGCACCAATCCCTGAGCCGCCTGGCCAAGGTGAGGCAGAAGCAACCATGCCAGCTGCTCCGACAGCCGTCGCAACATCCACTGCAATGAGTGACGAATCGCCATTTGCCGACAAGGATCATCGCCAACTGCTGGAGGTATTGGAGGTGCAAGACATGGCACTCGCATGCGTTGCCCGTTTCATACGGGACATGCAGGCGATCAGCGAGCAGGCGCGCCGGCGATTGCTGGCGGCTGGACTGGAGCCGCAGTCATGAGCACTTTGGACAATCCAAACACATTTTTCGGCGAGCTGTGTCGAAGCGTATTTACGTCGACAGATCAGCGCATTGTTGGAACTTTTCAAGCACAAGAGAGGGAGGCAAACGTATTCATAGCGATGGGCTGGAAGGACACAGGAAAGGCAAGATTTGGGCGTGACATGAAAGTAAAAGTTGTCCTCCGGTGGCCAACATGAGTGTCATCCCAAAGCCACGTCTAAAGCCCGAAGGAAGCCGATGGAGAATTACTGGCCCCATAGGTAGCAGACACACATCTTTCACGGATATTGATCCAGAGCGACTTTATTGCCGCTGGTTGGCAATCGCCGCGACTTGCCGGGTGCACGAAATATCCAATTTCACCCATCACGACAACGTCTATGGGTTAGTTCCGCATGCGTAACGTTCGCGCCCGCAAAGACGACAACCATGACGAGATCGTCACAACTTTCCTCGCCACCGGCTGCTCCGTTGCGGAGACGATCGCCACCGGCATTCCTGGCTTCCCTGATCTAGTAGTGGGCTGCATGGGCGTTGATCACCTGGTGGAAGACAAAAACCGCAAGACGCGCTACGGCCGCGCCGGGCTCAACGCCAACCAGCGCAAGTTTGCCGACAGTTGGCGTGGCGGAAAGGTGGAAGAGGTTGGCACGCCCGACGACGTGATCGCGCTGGTGCAGAAGTGGAGAAAGCCATGCTGAAGCGAACACCACTCAAGCGCGTCACGCCGCTACGCACGAAGATGCGCTGGGTAAGCCGCAAGCGCCATAGCTCACCGCCACCTGCGCCGCACGATGAGCTGCGCTTCGCTCGCATGCGCCGGATCGGTTGTCTGGCCTGCCGCATGAACCACTTGCGCGGCATCGCGACAGCCACATTCCGGAAATCGGACATCGAGATCCACCACATTCTCAGTGGCGGCCGGCGCATCGGCCATGAAGCCACCATCTGCCTGTGCCACTACCATCACCAGGGAAAGCGCCTGCCGTTTCGGCACGAAGGCTACAAAGCGCAGGCCGAGATATTCGGACCTTCCATGGAGCGCGATCCGCGCTGGTTCCGCGCCATGTACGGCAATGAACTGGATCTGCTCGAGCAACAGAACGCGCTGCTGGCGGGAGAGCTATGTCCTGCGTGACCACCTTCGACACGTATGTCCGCCGCCGGCTCGATGCGTGGGGTACGGAGTTTCGCCTGAATCGTGACGGCGACTTTCTGGGTTACCCCAGCAAGAACATCCTGCAGATCCTGCGCGAGCACGCCGGCGAAGTGCCGGAACGCACGACCGGACGCAAGCCGCTTCTGATCCCTGCGCTCGAATGGCAGATGGAAACGATCGTGCATGACCTGCACGTCGACTACCCGCATCTAGGTTGGACGCTACGCGCGTATTACTGCGGCAGCGGCCGTGTTGGTGTAGAGCGGCTTGAGGCCCTGGAAGCGATGCTTCAACGCAAGGTCGGCAAGCGTGCGTTCTTTGCGTATCACAACATCGGCTTCCATGCGGTAGCCGGATCACTGCGCGCAATCGCCAAGAATTTTTCGTGAGGTATTGAGTGCGCACTTTTTTCCATGTAACTTGTTCACCGTGACGTTGCTCGCTTAAAGCACAGGTTTACCACTATGTAAGCCACAACTTCGCAGACTTCTACAGAATTAAGCAAAATTCAGCAGAATTAACCCCAAAAGCCCTGAGCGCATCGCGCTGGGGCTTTTTCATTTCTGGAGCATCCATGGAAACCACGAACGAAAATGCTGGCGCTTCGCCCCTGCATCAAACCGAGGTCGAAGCCAAAGACAACGTGCACGCCGCTGGCACCGACGTAGCGGCTGCAGCGAAGGATGCCGTCGAGGTTGGCAAAGACGTTGCTGCTGGCAATGTCGGTACGGCCACTGCGGATGCCCACGGCGTGCTGACCGAGATCGAAAACGCATGGCATGCGCTGGAGAATGTGCCGGCGGAAGTCGGATCGTGGTTCAAGACCAAGTTCGAAGAGCTGCGCGCGAAGCTCTGACCCATTTGCGGCGCATGCACGCGCACATTCGGCCCTGTCGATAGACACTGCCGCGCCTTGGTGAAAGGTAACTATTCCCCTACCGCTGGCGCTCAAGCGCCCACCTCGCGCACGCCGCAATCTTATCCGCACGCATGAACGAATACATCGACCTCATTGAGCACGCGATGCACGTGCTCAATGACTTCCTGTCGACGCCAACCGGCTTGCGTGCGCTCGTATTCGGCCTGGTGCTCAGTTGGCTGGGGACTCAACTGATCAAGTTCGCACCGACGATTCAACAGCTGGCAGACCGGGATAACCGACTGGGCGTGCGCGCGATCGCGTTCGCCATCGGATTCATCACGGTGTTGGCGCTTTGGCCAGCGCCATGGGCGCCACGCATTGGTCTCGCCTGCATCGTCGGCCTTGCATCGCCGCTGATCTACAAGGTCCTGGTGCTGGGCGCCTACCACTTTGCGCCTTGGCTTGAACCGAAGCTTTCGGGCAAGCCAGGAGAGCCGACTCATGATCCGGAGCTATAACCATGTCGAAGCTCACAGCCGAACAGCGGCATCACATGAAGTACTCGGAGTTTGCGCTGCCAGGCGACCGATTCCCCCTCAACGACCAGAGTCACGACCGCGCGGCCATCAGTGGTGCTTCCCGGGCCTATCACGCCGGCAACATCAGCAAGGCACAGGAAGAAACCGTCGACCGCAAAGCACGCGCGAAGCTCAAACACCCGCGATTCAAGTGATCGGATCGAAACAGGGGGCTTGCATGGATCCAGTCAACGACGCGGCCAACAGACCGCTTACGTCGGGCCAAGTGCGTGAACTGGTGAATACACCACTGGTGCAGATCATGTTGCACGTCGCCAAGGTGCTGGCCGGCGCGCTGATCACGGGTTCGATCTGCCTTGGTGTCAGCTACATCAAAGAAATGCGCGACGACCTCAAGCAGGGATCGCAACAAATCCAGGTTGAGGCCAAAGCCCAGGCCATTACCGAACACGACGTGCAGGACCTGAAAACGGTCACGAACGAAACAGCCCAACTTCTGCGCACGGTCAGTGACCAGACGCTTCACAACACGGACGACATCAAGGTGCTCCAGGAACGCATGGTAGATCGAGATAGGAAACGATGAACACGCCTGATTTACGGCCGCGAGGCGTCCGCAACAACAATCCAGGGAACTTGGAGAAGGGACAGAAGTGGCAGGGACTTGCACCAGCATCGCAACAGACGGACCCGCGATTCTGCGTATTCACCGCGCCGGAATGGGGTATTCGAGCCATTGGCGTGTGCTTCCAGACGTACCAACGCCGCGAGGGTCTCAAAACCCTCCGTCAAATGATTTCACGTTGGGCACCTGATAACGAAAACGACACGGACGGCTATGTCCAGGATGTAGCCAGGCGAACTGGAGAAGATCCTGACAAGCCCATCAATGTCTTGGACCTTTCGATTCTCAAGGGAATCGTGCTGGCCATCATCTGGCACGAGAATGGTGAGCAACCCTACTCGCAGAACCTGATAGATCAGGCCATAGCGCTCGTGGTGGGCGGGTGATGCTTCTCCGCGCCGACACTCAACCATTCGCTTCCTTCGCGCTGCGCGATCCTGATACGGGTGTGATACGTCTTGGCCATATCGCCGCCACCCGGAGCGAAGCGGAGAAGTTACTGGCGAAGCAGCGTATCCATATGCCGCACCACGGCCACCTCGAAATCATACCCATCGAGATCACGGTAAAGGAGAAGCGCGCATGAGCACCGCAACCTGGTGGCTTGTCGCAATCCTGTTTGCGCTCATCGCAGGCATGGGCATCGGTTACGAGATCGGCTCGGGTATCGCCGCCAAAAAGGAAGTGGCCACGGCGAGCAAGGAAACGAAGGCCGTAGTGAATGACGTCGACAAGCAGGCCGCTGCGCAGCACGCCGACGAAGTGGCTCAGCAGCAAGCGTCCCAGCAGTTAGCCGTGGATCAAAGCAGCCTGACGGATTGGGACCACACGCTCCACGTGGAGATCGACAATGCCCAGTTTCAATCGAAAGACTTGCCACCGCAGGTGGGTGTCGTACCCGTTTGTTCGGCTCCTGATCCTGTCCACACTCCTGATTTTGTGCGGCTGTACCACGCAGCCACCCTTGGTGAAAGTCCCCCAGCTACCGCCTCCACCGGCGCCCGCTGAGTGCACGAAAGCGGAGATCGAGCTCTACCCGTTGGTGCTGAGTGATCTTCCGCTGGATTTCCTTGACCTGACTCTGAAGCAGCAAGCGCAGGTCATGCTTAAGAATAAAGCAGACGACAGTACTGAGTATCTGAAGCTTCGCGCGACGGCCATGCGCTGCGCGCGTTGACCACCTGACATTCCCGAACATGGCCAAAAAGGCGACCAAACCGGCTAAGAAGGCGCCGGTGAAGGCGGCTGCGCGGAAGAAGGCAGTAAAGCGGGAGACAGGACGTCCGTCGCTCTATAGCGACAAGATGGTCGCCGCGATCTGCGGCTGGATCATCCAGGGCTACACGCTTCGGCAGATATCCGAACTGCCTAACATGCCAGACAAGTCGACGATCATTCGCTGGCTCGGCGACCACGAAGACTTTCGCGACCAGTACGCACGCGCGAGAGAGATTCAGGCGATGCTGATGGAGGACGAGATCCTGGAGATCGCCGAGGACAGTCGGAATGACTGGGTGGAAAGGGAAGGCAAGGATGGAAAGACGGAACTGGTCTTCAACGATGAGCTGGTGAAGCGGGCCCGGCTGCGCATCGACGCCAGAAAGTGGCTGATGGGCAAGATGGCACCAAAGCGGTACGGCGAACGCGTGGCGGTAACCGGCAAGGACGGCGGTGCCGTGAAGCACGAGCACGCGATCGCTTCCGTGCTGGACGAGATCGATGGCGAAGGCACAGGCATCCGCCATGGCCGCGGAGCTACCTGACGCCGATAAGGAGCGCCTTAAGCAGCTCCTGAGCGACCGCAATTGGCGGTTGCGCAATCTGTACTACATCCAGGACAAGTACGGAGAAACGATTCGGTTTAACCCGAATCCCGTGCAGCAACGGTTCCTGGACACGATGCACAACAGGAACATTGACCTTAAGTCACGCCAGCACGGCATGACGACGCTGGGTTCACTGCTCGCACTCGACACGGCGCTGTTCCGGAAGGGAACGCGGTGCGGCATGGTGATGCACCAGCAGAAGGAGCTTGAAAAGGTCTTTCGCGGCAAGATCATGTTCGCGTACGACCGGTTGCCGGACTGGCTGAAATCGGTGCGGCCGATCAAGCGGCTGGATATGTCGGGTGAAGTGGAGTTCACCAACGACAGCAAGATCGAGGTAGGTTTGAGCCATCGCGGCGGAACGCTGCAGTGGCTATGGATCAGTGAATACGGTCCGATGTGCGCCTTCTACCCGAAGCGCGCAGAGGAAGTGAAGAGTGGTGCGTTAAACACGCTGGTGCCTGAAGGCCTGGTGACGTTCGAGAGCACAGCGCACGGACGGGGTAATGACTACCACCTGATGTGCACCCGAGCACAGCGGCTCGCGAACCTGGTGGAAGCCGGCACGGCGATCTACACCACGCTGGACTATAAGTTCCACTTCTTCGCATGGTTCGAAGATGCGGCCAACCAGCTCGATCCGACTGGCGTGCCGATATCGCGGGAACTGGAAGATTACTTCGAGCAACTCGAAGTCGAGCACAAGATCCCCCTGACACCAGCGCAACGCGCTTGGTACGCCAAGAAGGCGGAAGAGCAGGGCGAGGACATGAAGCGGGAACACCCGTCGACGCCGGAGGAAGCCTTCGAAGCGGCGATCGAGGGTGCGTACTACGGGAAGCTGCTGGTCAGGGCCGAGAAGGAAGGTCGCATATGCGATCTACCGATCATCCCGGGCATTCCAGTGAACACGTTCTGGGATATCGGCTTCAACGATACGACGGCCATCTGGTTCCACCAGCAGGTCGGACCGTGGCACCACTTCATCGACTACTACGAAAACTCGGGTGAGCAGGCCGCGCACTACGCGGACGTGCTCACCAAGCGCGGGTACCAGTACGGCAGGCACTACCTGCCGCACGATGCCGTGAATACGGACTGGTCGGGCAACAACGGGAACCTGACGCGTGCGCAGGTGCTATCCGGCCTGATCAGCGGCAAGGTCGAATGGGTACAGCGCATCGACCACATCGGCGACGGCATCGACATGGTGCGTCAGGCATTGCCGCGGTGCCGGTTCGATCGCACGCGTTGCGGCGAAACGAAGCCCGGCGAAGGCCGCGGCGGATTGCTGTCGCTGGCTGCGTACCAGAAGCAGTGGAACGAACTGACGGATACGTGGCGGGATCACCCGCTGCACAACTGGGCATCGAACGGCGCGGACGCTTTCCGCCAGTTCGCCCAGGGCTACCCCATCAACGGCGTAAACGACGCAGGCACACGCAGCCGGCGTCGCGAACGCGATCGCAATTGGAAGACGGTATGAACCAAGACATCCAGCGGCCCGCGTCGATGACCGAGCCGTTGCCGCGCTATCGCGTGCTGACGATCTGCATACGCGCAGCCATCGCGGTGGGCGGCTGGGATAACCCGACGGTCGCGCACATGGTTGAACGCAACCAGATGCTGGATCTCGCCAAGCAATCGGGAGTCCTTTGATGCAGCCCAAGGACGTCGGCGGCCAGAGCGGTTACGTCAACTTCGCAGCGTTGCTGAAACCGGGCATCGGCAACAGTGAAGACGACAACCCGACCATTCGTTGGCGGGACGTCGGCAAGAAGGGCGACCTGCGCGTGGAGTTGCACTACGGCGACTTCAAGACTGGCCACGGCCGGCAGGCTGCGCTGTGCTTGTACAAGCAGGACAAGCCACAGGCGCAGTACTTCGTGCCGCTGAGCGAGATGTGGATGTACGACCACGGCGAAAGCCTGGCGATCATGGCTCCGGAGATCGCCAAGCGACTGTATGGGTTTGTCACGAAGGACGACTGCTACCGCGTGTTGGATGCGGTGCTTGATTACCTCGACGACCTGCGCAAGTCGCCACCGGAACCCGAGTTCCTGAAGTGCAGCACGCTCAACGCCTTCCTGCAGTCCTGCGACGACGAAGGCCTCGAATTCTTCGCCGAAAAGAACGGCAAGCGGATCATCTAACCCATGATCAACGGAACGCCCGAAGCCCTGCAGGCGACTGCCAAGGGCGATAACACGGCGGGCATCGATCCGAACGTCACGCCAGGCGCAACGCCAAGCTACCTCGACAGCGAGCCGAGCCTGCGACTGGTGCGGCTGCTCGAAGACTGGTGGACCGAGGCGCGCGAAATGCACGCGCAGAACCGGCGCGAGATGATGATCGACGCCGATTACTACGACTCGATTCAGTGGCGAAACGATGAGGCCATGATCCTGATGGATCGTGGCCAAGCGCCGTTGACGTTCCCGCTGATCAAGCAGATGTGCGATTGGGTGATCGGTACCGAACGCCGCACGCGCATCGACTGGGACGTGCTGCCGCGCAAGGACTCTGACGTCAAGCTGGCGTACGTGAAGAAGGAGGTCCTGAAATGGATCTCCGACATCAACGGCGCCGGATGGGAGCGCTCCAAGCAGTTCGCTGACCAGATCCGCGTGGGCGTGGGCTGGACGGAAGAGTGCTACAACAACGACAAGTCCGAAGAGGCGGTCACCGTTCGCCATCAGGATTGGCGTGGGCTGTGGTGGGACCCGTACAGTCAGAGCAACACGCTGCGCGACTGCCGCTACATCAGCCGCGCGAAATGGCTGGACATTGATTACGGCATAGCGATGTTCCCCGATCGCGCCGAGCAGATTGCGGCCCGCGCGATCGACACGCTGGACCCGACCATGGAAATGATGGTCCTGGAAGCCAGCCTACCGCAGATGTTCTACAACACGCCGAACCCGTACATGACGGGCTTCAGCGCCGGTGCGTTCTCGCTGTTCGGTTCCACCATGATCGCCAAGCGTCCGCGCAAGCGCGTGCTGGCGATCGAGACGTGGTTCAAGAAGGCGGTCAACACGCCGATGCTGCTGGGCATCACGGACGATGATCTTGACAAGGTCATCTACGACAGGAATGACCCTCTACACCAGCAGGCGCTGGCCAACGGTTCGGTCAGCCTGATCGATAGCGTCACCGAAGAAATGTGGTGCGCGATCTGGACGCCTGGCGCGCTGTTGCGCGTCTTCAAGTCGCCGTACAAGCACAACAAGTTTCCGTTCACACCATCATGGGGCTATCGCCGGCACCGCGACGGCATGCCGTACGGCTTGATCCGGCCGGCCCGCGATGCGCAGGACGAGTACAACAAGCGTCGCTCGAAGATTTTGTTCGACCTCAACACTAATCAGGTGATTTACGAGGTCGACGCCATGGATGAGGCGGACGAAGATCGCAACCTCGAAGAGGCCAAGCGGCCAGACGGCGAGATCCGGTTGAAGTCCGGCAAGATGGATGGCTTCAAGATCGACCGCGGTGCCGACCGCGTGCAGGGCCAGATCGAGATGCTGGCCGAGGCCAAGCAGAACATCTACGAGACCAGCGGCGTCACGCGCGAAAACACCGGCAGCAGCACCGGCGACCAAAGCGGCCGCGCCATCCTGGCCAAGCAGCAGCAGGGCAGCGTCACAACGGCGGAGCTGTTCGATAACTTCCGGCAGGCCATCCAGGAATCAGGGCAGAAGATGCTCTCGCTGTGTGAGCAGTTCCTGTCGATGCCGAAGATCGTGCGCATCGTGGGCCCGGATGGTGCGGCCGACTGGCTTGGCATCAATCAGCCCATCTACGACCCGATGAGCGGCCAAGTGCTTTGGCAAAATGACATCACTGCATCGGAAGCAGACTTCATCGTCGACGAGACCGATTATCGCGAGACGGTTCGCATGGCGATGTCGGAGATGTTGTTCGAGTTGGTCGGCCGCATGCCGCCATCCGTCGCCATGGCGCTGCTCGATATCGCGGTCGAGATGACAGACCTACCGAACAAAGCGCAGCTGGCCAATCGCATCCGGCAGGTCACCGGTCAGATGGCGCCGGGACAGGAAGACTCACCCGAGGCGCAGGCCGCGCAACAGCAGCGCCAGCAGATGGAGCAGGCAAACCAGCAGCTCGATCTCGCGCAGAAGAAAGCGACCGTCGACTTCACACAATCACGCACGACCGCGAACAACGCGAAAGCGGGTCTCGACACGACCAAAGCCAACACCGAACAGGTGGCTGGCAAAGGCGAAGCCATGCGCACGGCCGCGATGGTGCATCAAGCACCGCAGCTCGCCCCCGCAGCCGACAAGTTGTGGAACCCGCTCAACGCGTTCCCCGCTCCACCCAACCAGTACGTCGCTGAATAACTGAGAGGTCACCATGGAAAACGAATCGACCACTACCGATAACCTGATCGATGGTGGCACTCCCACACCCCAAGAAGCTGCGCTGACGCAGGAACTGGCCAACGAGAATGCGGGCACGCCGACGGCTGCACCAGCCGCTGCTCCCGCACCGGCGCCTGCCGCAGCGACGCCGTCGCCGGCCGTCGTTGATCCGAATGCTGCCGCTGCCGTAGTGGACGCTGCGGCGAGTCCCGCCGCGTCGCCGGCGGCTTCTCCCGCACCCGCCGCACCGGATCCGACTGCCGCCGTCGCACAGGCAGCCTCGCAAGCGCTGATCAGCACGCCACCGGCACCGCCGAAGGACTTCGATGCCGAGTACGCCAGCCTGCAGCAGCGCTACGACGGCGGCGAAGTGGATGCGGTGGCGTATCAGAAGGAACTGCGCGCGCTGACGCGAGAGGAAAGCAGCTGGACCACCAAGCTGGAAATCTGGCAGCACAATCAGACCAGCGTCGTCGAGCGTGCGAAGAACGACTTCAATACCATGGCACTGGATTGGGAAGCCCGCAATCAATCCTTTATGGCGAATCCGCTGCGCGCCACGGCGATGCAACAGGCCATTGCTGCGGTCGACGCACAGACCCCTGGTCTTGCACCGAACGATCTGCTGTCGCGCGCCGAGAAGATCGCCTTCGAGGCCTACGACTGGAAAGGCTCGACAGATGGCAATGCGGCTGTCGCAGCCGCCGTGCAGGCACGCACGCCGTCACCGACGCCCGCCACCCTGGCCGCCGCGCCGGCAGCTGGACCAATTGACCCGCCTCAGGCGAATACCCAGTTCGCAGGTCTTGACGCGCTGGACATCAATCAGCTCGAAAACGCACTGGCCGCCATGCCGGCCGCGCAGCGCGAGGCGTATCTGCGTAGTTCGCCAGGCAGTAACGCCACGGGCGAGTGATATGGCGTTCTATCAGGAGCTCTTGCCCGGCGACACGCTGGTGGTTGGCAACTCGCGCATTCAGATCGAGCGCAAGACCGGTCAGCGGGTGCGCGTGGCAATTGATAGCACCGAGCACGTCGAACGCATCAAAGCTGGCGAGACCATGCCGGCGCAACAACCAAAGCAGCCGGCGCAGACACAGCCCGCAGCACCACAGCAAACGGCCTTTCTAAAACGACCCACCGTATCTACGCCGACGGGCTAATCCGTCAGCGCGCCGGCGCACGAGTGCTGGCATCCCGAACCAGGCGCATGAGTGCCATCCTCGAGGAATCTCGTCATGGCACAGACCATTGTTGGTTTGAATAGCCCGATCGCCGTCAAGCGGTGGTCGGCCACTCTCTTCTCGGACATGGCCCGCGAGTCGTACTGGGGTTCGCGCTTCATGTCGAAGAGCCCGGACGCTCCGACGCCCATCCAAGTGTTGACCGAGCTGGAAAACGAAGCCGGCGATACCGTCAGCTACGACTTGTTCGTGCAGCTGAAGCAGAAGCCGACCTACGGCGATCAAGTGCTCCGTGGCCGCGAAGAAGCGCTGAACAACTTCACGGATAAGATCAGCATCGACCAGGTACGTTGCGGCGTGAACGCCGGTGGCCGCATGAGCCGCAAGCGCACGCTGCACGACCTTCGCAGCGTGGCGCGCCAGAAGATGGCCGAATGGTGGGCACGCTGGACGGATGAAGTGACCTTCATCTATGGCTCCGGCATGCGCGGTACCAACCCGGACTTCATTGAAGATCCGGATTACGCCGGTTTCGCCAACAACGGGCTGACCGCACCGGATAGCGATCACGTGTTGCTCGGCGGCAACGCGACGAGCGATGGCACGATCGCCGTGGCTGACACCTTCGATCTCGGCATCATGGAACGCGCGGTGACCAAGGCGGACACCATGGGCGGCGGCTCGGACGGCAAGATCAAGATTCGCCCGATCAAGATCAACGGCGAAAAGCGGTACGTGATCGTGATGAGCACGTTCCAGGAGCACTCGCTGCGCCTGTCGGCCAACGGCACCAGCCAGTGGCTCGACATCCAGCGTGCGGCGGCGGCGGCGCAGGGCGCGAACAACCCTATCTTCACGGGTTCGATGGGCATGTATCGCGGCGTGATCCTGCACAGCCACCCGGCCGTGATTCGCTTCTATGCCGGCACCGATGGCCTGCAGCCCTGCGCTCGCGCGCTGTTCCTGGGTGCGCAGGCCATGGTGATGGCGTTCGGCTCGCCGGGTTCCGGTCTCCGTTACGACTGGAACGAGGAAACGGAAGACCGCGGCAACCAGATCGTGATCAGTTCCAGCACGATCCTGGGCATCAAGTCGACCCAGTACAACGGCGCTCGTTTCTCCGGCCTCGCGCTGGATACGTACGCCGCCGATCCTAACGTGTCGCCGCCGTCGACCAACTGATCGTCGCTTGCCATTGGGGCAGGGCCTTGAACGCGGTGCTCTCGGGCACCGCGTTCCTTTTCCAAGCTTTAAGAGGACACTCTCATGACTCAGTACAACAATGCTTTGCTGAAGTCGATGATCACGCCCGAAGCCAGCGGCGCGGTCTATGTCGACCGTCAGCAGCAGAATCTTGCGTTTCCCAACGTGGTGCCTGCGGCACTGAACATTGGCGATCAGTTCCAGATCGGCGTTGTGCCGGCTGGCTGCGTGCTCATTCCGTGGCTGTGCAATCTGCATTTCCCGGCATTGGACAGCAACGGCTCGCCCACGCTGGCCGGTTCGATCGGTACCGCCAACACGCCGGCCGCGCTCGCTGCTGCAGGTGCATTCACTGCCGCAAAGAACGTCGCTGGTTCATCGCTGCTCAATCCGCAGCAGGTGATCGGCGATCCTGAGGTGGACACGCCGATCTACCTCACCGTGACGGCGGCGGCGACGACGCCCGCGAAGACCGGCCTGATCTGGGCCGACCTGGCGTTGCGTGCGTGGCGTGACGACACCGACAGCGGCAACCAGACCGCGTAATAGGTCATTTACCTTCACCCGGCGCAAGCCGGGTGATCCCTTCTCCCCAAGCATGGTGATCGCATGAAGATCTGCAGCAAGATTCCCGCGCACAAGGGCAATGCCCGCGAAGTGGATATCCACGGCACGCGCTATGCCTTCAAGCACACGCTCGACAACCAGGATCGCGTGCACTACGTGGCAGACGTGAAGAACACGCACCACCAGGAAGTGCTGCTCAATAGCGGTGACTTCTATCCGTTCGATCCGAACGACGAGCGGCAATCAACGCTGCGCCGTGAGGAAAAGCCAAAGGATGAAACGACGCCGCCTGCAGATCCCGGCTTCGACCAGGCGACATTGGATGAAGCGAACAAGCTTCTGCTGGGCAACGTGCAAGCCGTATGCACAGGCATCGCCAAGGTGTCCAGCGCCAAAGTAGTCCTGGCGGCCATCGCCCTGGAGCAAAAAGACGCCAATCGCAAGGGCGTGCTGACGGTGCTTAACACCACTGTCGAAGGTCTCAAGGCAGCAGGTAAGTTGACCTAAGGCCGCCATGAACCTCCAGCAGCTGCGCTGTGCAACCCGTGAGGTGCTGAGAGATTTCGCCGAGCCGGTCTATTGGTCGGACGAGCAGATCAATCGGTACCTCAACAATGCAGTACGCGAAGCCTGTATTCGCGCGCGGCTGCTGAAAGACGATCACCTGAGCAATCCTGATCTGTGCCGTTACACCGTGGCACCCGGCAATCCAGTGATCAAGTTGAAGCCGGAAGTGCTGGTGGCGCGATCAGGTCATCTGGGCTGTCAGCGCGAGAAGTTGTGGATGGTGACGGCCGAGTCGATGGATCGGATTTATCCGCAGTGGGAAGCGGACACGGCATGTCCAGGGCAGGCCGGGTACGGGATCATGGACCTAGCGCAGAAAACCATTCGACTCTTTCCGCGGCCGATGGCTCCCGACGTGCTCCACCTGCGCGTATGGCGCTATCCGCTGGCGAGCGAGTTGATGTGCCGGGACACTGACTCGCCCGTGATCGTGCTGCCCGACGCGGAAGAGCTGAAGCACTGGGCGGCGTACGAGTGCTACCTGGCGCGCGATGGCGAGGAAAACCTCGATACGCGCGGGGCCACGCACCTCGCCACGTTCGAACAGCGATTCGGATCGCGGCCAAGTCTTCATGAAATGGCCCGGTGGGCGGATTCGCCGCCGCGGCACCGTCGCTCTGTCTTCTGGTGATCCATGGAACCCATCAAGCAGAATATCGAGATCCAGCAGGGCGCGACGTTCCAGCAGAGCCTGCAATGGTGCAACGGCACGCCCACGTTCAAACCGATCAGCAACGTCCAGATCGGACTGCCGACCGTCATCACGGTCACGGCGCACGGCCTGACGCAGCCCACGCCGGTGTGGATCACGAACGTGCGCG
Source organism: Dyella sp. (assembly GCF_036746095.1). Lineage (NCBI taxonomy): Bacteria > Pseudomonadati > Pseudomonadota > Gammaproteobacteria > Lysobacterales > Rhodanobacteraceae > Dyella > Dyella sp. Next base: position 49,269 of record NZ_DAIOEU010000003.1, on the reverse strand, counting down.
GCGCATGGTCGCTCAATACCAAAGGGTATCGGGACACGCAGCCGCGCTACGCCACAGTGATGGACGTGAACACCCTGGCGATCGACTTCGATACGGGCGACCAGCCGGCGTATCAGTCGGGCGGTGTGCTCACCTATTACGCACCGATGGATCTCACCGGTTATACCGCACGCCTGCAGATCCGGCCGGCACCAGGTCCGATCTTCGACAGTTATCCCCCAGGGCAATACAGTCCGGGTTCTATTCCGCCACCGTATATCGAACTCAACACGACCAACGGTGGCATCACGATCAATTCGACGGCGGGCACAATTTCGCTGTTGATCAATGCCACGCAGACACAAGGCTTCACCTGGCAGAACGCGGTGTATGACTTGCAGCTCACGGCAGCCGACGGCGTTACCGTCACGAAGCTGGCCGAAGGCGACGTGTCCGTAATCATGGCCGTCACACAACCGCCGTCACCGACGCCTACGCCGTCACCGTAACACCCATGGACCAGGACTCGCCGACCATCGTCGTTCGTGATGACGGTGACGCCACGCCCGTGGTAATTGATCCTGCGCCGCTCGTCATCGTCTCGGAGCGGCCGCAATTGATCGTGGTCAACGGGCAACCGTTGCAGCCGGTGGTGGTGAGCGATCAAGTGCGCTCGCAGCCAGTGATCGCGCCGAGCGACAAATCCGCAGTGGTTCGCATGGGATTGGCCGGGCCGCAAGGGGTGCCTGGGCAAAACGGCGATCTGAGTTTCACGGTGACGGCAGGGGTTGATCTCGGTTACCCACAGGTGGTGGCGATCTTTGATGGCGTTGCACACCTCGCCGACCCGACGAGCGTTGCGGATATGACGGCGGAGTTGGCCATCACTACGCAAGCCGCCGCGGCGGGGAATCCCGTAACGGTAAACATCACCTTCAGCCTGTCCGAGCCTGGATGGAACTGGCAGCCGGGCCGCATGTACCTGGGCCCCGCAGTGGGACAGATATCGCAATCACCGGCGACAACAGGCGCGCTTTTGGAAGTCGGCCGCGCCCTCAACGCGACCACCATCAACTTCAACATCCGCACGCCCATCATGCAGTGAGGCAAGAAACATGACCGTTCAAAAGCTGCTGGTTCTCAACAGCAATGGTATGGAGCAGCAATACACTCCGATAACGTCAAGTGCAGGATCAAGTAGTGCCGGGCAGATTCCCGCACTGGGAGCAGGTGGGCAGCTGGATGCGTCGTTTATCCCAAGCACGACAGGATCAATGAGCGCACCCGCCACCGAGGCGATCGCTGCCGGCGCAGCGGTAAATATCTACAACAACGCAGGCACCATTTCGCTGCGAAATGCAAACGCCACTGATGCGACGAAGCCCTGCAACGGCTTCGCGCCGTCCGCTATTGCAAGCGGATCAAGTGGCATGGTGAACTTTCCTGGACAGCTCAATAGCGGGGTATCAGGACTTACGCCCAGTGCCCTAGTATTTCTTGGCACCACCGCAGGTCAGTTCACGTCGACGCCACCAAACACCACGGGGAATCTCGTCCAGCCGTGCGGTTACGCACTGACAGCTACCGAAATGCTGCATCTGTGGTCGCCAGGAACGATTTGCTAAGCCATGTCGACAAGCCCGGCTTTAATCCTTGGTTCGAATGGTCTGCCACGGCAGCGTACGTCATCGGACACCTTACTGGTAACCGAAGCCGACGTAGCAACCGCACTATCCATTTCTACATCCCAGCTTGAAATGATTGTGGCACTTTGCCCGGACTTCCGTGCCACGGACACTACGGGAAGCAATCGCGTTAGTGATGCGGGCGCGTACAGGACTATCGTATGAGTCTTACACCCGTTCAGATTATCAATCTGCCATCGGCATCATCACTCAATGGAACGGAACAAATCGAGTTGCAGCAGGCTGCTGGAGGGGCAGGTTCTAGCCAACGTACTTCACTTACAGATATCGTTGCGCTTGGCCCTTCAATTGACTACATATCTGGGCTAAAAATGGAATGGGTAAGCGCCAACGCGCTTACCGTGACGTCGGGTGCTGCGTACATTCCAAGCCTTGGGTGCGTGTTGCGAGTGTCAGCATCCATCGCCAAAACTGGCTTGGTGCTCACTGCATCCACCATGTACCACGTCTATTTGTGGCTCAACGGAGCCAACGCGGATGTAGATATCGTGACTACTGCTCCGGCCGCGCCGTATGTTGGGACGGCCCGATCAAAGACCGGCGATACATCGCGTCGATATCTCGGCAGCGTGCTGACGGATGCAAGCGGGAATATCTACAACTTCCTTCATGATTCGTCGGACTTCATCTGCTATCTGACTCCAACCAACACAGCACCTTTTCGTTGCTTATCGGGCGGCACAGCTACAGCTGCGACGCCAGTTTCGTTGGCTGGATTGATTCCAGTCTCAACACAGACGGCAAAGCTCAACTTCCTCAATACCGACACGGCTGCACCGTTGGGACTCGGTAATTCACTCACAGGCAGCAACTATATTCATGTGATAAGACCCACATCAGGCACATTCGGCACATTCCCGACCGACGCTTCGCAAGCTGTCACATATTTTTTCGTTTCTGCACCTACTGGTGGTCTTGCTTACATCGATGTTCTTGGATATGGGCTTAGCCGATGACCATGTATGCCACAACTTCTACGGGCTACCGCGCGATTTCATCAGCCGATCAGGCGTTGCCGAATGAAATGGCGGTCGATGCGGTTCCCGAATCATTGCTTTCTGCCCTGTTGGAAGCAGAAGTTAGGCAGGAGCGCGATGGGTTGCTAACTGCGAGCGATTGGACGCAAGTGGCTGACGGGCCTCTTTCGTCCACGACGAGGGTAGCTTGGGCAGCGTACCGAGAAGCGCTACGGAATGTCCCACAGCAGGAGGGTTTCCCGGCCACGATCGAGTGGCCAACCGCACCAAATTGAAAAGTTCGGGGCGCCGAGCTGCGCTAACAGCTACCTTAGAGACATATTAAGTGATGGTAAGTCGTGAGGATGGATACACGGATCTGGAGTTTGGCGGCGGTGTCGATAACCGCAGCCGACCGATCAAGGTCAGCGATCGCCACGTCGTCCGAGCCGACAACGTCGATATTGACAAGGATGGCGTCGTCACACGCCGCACTGGCTATACCCCCTTCGCGGCGCTGGTGAACGCGCACTCGTTGTGGTCACATGACTTACTGAGCTTTGGACTTGTGGCCGACACCACCCAGCTCTATCGCATCGATAGCGATGGAAACCTTACCTCGATCGCCCAGAACCTCAACGGGGGCGATGTGAGCTGTGCCGTCATTGGCCAGCGGCTGCGCTGGTCCAATGGTGCGCAAACAGGACAGATGGACTTGTCGGGCACGGTGGCGCCGCTCGGTGTGGAGACGCCATTGCCATCGTTCGACGTGGTGGCGAACGCAACAGGCGGCCTGCCGGCTGGGCGTTACGGCGTTACGATGACGTTCGCCAACGCGATACGGGAAGAGGGTGGTGCGCCGGACACCACGTTTGTGGACGTCATCGACGGTGGTGGCATTCAGATCGTCGACGTCCCGACATCGCAAGCTGGCGACGCGGTGGAAGCAAGGATGTACGTCACGGAACCGAACGGAACGGAACTGTTCTACGCAGGATCGACACTTCCGGGTGCAGGCGCCTTTTTGATCGGTACAGGTGTACGGGCCCGCATCTTAGCCACGCAGTTCTGCGAGCCGTTTCCACCGGCCAAGAATCTCCTGGCCAAGGCTGGTCGGCTTTTCGGGACACTGGGCCGGCGCCTGATATGGTCGGAGCCGATGTACTACGGGCTATGGCGGCCTACGCTCAACGGTTTGCTGTTGCCTGACGACATCACGATGATCGCCGCTCCGGATACGCCACGCTTTCTTCTTTACCTCGGCACGAAGAAAAAGACCTATGTGCTCCAGGGCGATGCCATCGATTCCACGACGCTATCCGTTGCTTGTGCGGCCGGGGTGATTCCGGGCTCGATGGCGATGGCGCCCTCTGAGGTGCTCCATCTGGAAAAGGTCGACAAGCCAGTGCCACTTTGGGCAGGCACCGATGGCATCCCTTATGTCGGTACCGAGCTGGGCGTGCTTCCCTTGAGCAGTGTGTTTACGTATCCGATCTACGACCAGGCCGCCGCCGCATTCGTCCAACAAGACGGACTGAGTCGGTTCATCGTCAGCGGGAAGGGCGGAAGCCCCGCCTCGCTCGCCATGAACGATCGCGCCGTCGCGACCATCATCCAAAACGGCACATGACCCTTAAACAAGTTTTCGAGAAGGCGCCCGATGAAACCATCGACGCACGCCTGGCGGCCTGTCGCGCCTGTCCATCGCACGGGGAACTTCCCGTGGTGAAAACCGAAGTCTGCAAGGTGTGTGGTTGCCCCTTGCTCAACAAGACGAAGTTCCTTAAATCCACATGCCCTCAAGGGAAATGGTGATCGCCATGCACATGATTGATCGACTGAAAGCCGAGTTGGCGCGCGCGATGCGCAATTTCCGCTACGAGCGCACGGGCTCGGGGATCTTCTTCCCAGCGCAACGCATCGCATACGGCGGCATCTTCTTCACCAGTGAGAACGGTTCAGCGTTCGTGTCGAATGCCAACACGGTGGCGTACGAAGGCCTGGATGACCAGCTCAACTGCTACTTCAACAACGGCTCACCCCCGACGCTGTTCTCGATCGCGCCCTTCAGCAACAATGTGTCGCCGGCAGCATCGCTCACCGCCGCCACGTTCGCCTCGACGCAGGGCGAGTACACGGGCTACACGCAGGCAACGCGCCAGCAGTGGATCTCCAACGGTGCGTCCAGCGGGCAGACGGTCAGCAGCAGCAACTCCCCGGCGACGTTCACCATCGGCGCCTCCGCTGCCACGATCACGGGCGCTGGGATGATTGCCGGCGCATCGGCAAAGGGCGCGACGACCGGCAAACTGATTGCAGCCGCTTTGTTCGATAGCCCCCAGTCGCTCGGCGCGAACGGCCAGATCCAGATCTATTACCAGCTGCAGGCCACACCGCTGGGTTGATCGGTGTCTTCGTACGACGGCATCTGGTGGTTGAATTCAACACAACCTGTTCCGCCGAACGTTGTTGCTCTTGCACGTAAGCTGGTCGGCAGCATGGTGGATATCGGTGATATCCAACAGCGAACGCAGCGGCTTGCTGATGGGACCACCATCCACGCGCAGCTGGTGGATGGGCTACCGCGTGTCACCATCACAGCACCGGGAGAACAGACGTCTCAGCCAGCAGTCGGCTCGTCGCTTTGGGTGCCACGCGGATTCGTCGTCTATCCGGCGTGGTCGGATGCGCCGTTCGGCGTCGGCATCCCCATCATTCCGGATGCGAGTGCAGGACCCTACGATGCGCTAAACACGGCGCCAGGGTTGGATAGGACGCGCTGGACGGCCGGTGGCGTGTGGGGTGAAGTGCTGCTGTCGGCGGACCCTGATGCGGGCTATGGACCGCGCGAAACCGTTGCGGTGCCATTCCTGTATTACTCGCTTCGTGGGCCGCAATATCAAGGTGGTTCGCCTCAAGAAGGTACGGTGCCGACAGGTACATGGTCGTCATTCCGGCTTGAACTGGCTCCCTTCGTGCCGTTGTTTCAAGCCGATAACATCGCGGTACAGCAAGGTTTGTTCGAGGGCTTGAACGCTGTACGTGTCGCCGCTGGCCAACAGCCAGCAACCTTGCGCCTGCGTGGTTACGGTCGCCTGGCGGAAACCACCGCGCGTCTTATGGCGGTAAATGGCACCGATGTCGCCAGCAGCGCGGTGTATCCGCCGACGTACCAGAACGCGTACGACCGCTTGACGAAGGAAGGTTACAGTGCCGACTGGATCGTTGGACCGTTCACAGGCTTCACGCGCAAAGATGTTTTCTCAACGTACGAATTTCGGGCGGTGACGGGAAGCGCCGCGGCAGCCATTGCGGAATGGAATATTCCGGATAGTCCACTGGTCGCCAACTTCGGACGGTCGGCTCTCGCGGACGCCGGTTGTTGTAATGGGTATTGCGCACTCACCCTTGCCGACAACGACCGATGGATTCACGCCGGCAACATGGCATGGAAGAGTAGCGATGAGGCGTTGCCGCCACTCAGCTGGCACGGCTTCGCCAGCGTGAACCTGGCATGGGAAACCTACCCTGCCACGTATGGGACCGCCGACGCACCGCTCTCGCCGCTGTACGAGTTCACCAATGCCGTCGGCGATTGTTGGTTGACCTATCCACGTGCGACGTCACCTACCAGTAGCGACGTCGAGCCGGGCATGGGGCGGCATATCTTCAGCCGCGGGCGAGCGATCGCGCTGGCGCCCAACGGTGGGCTTGTCTGGGGTGCGTGTGTCATGCCCAATGGCAACAGTGATCGCCTGATTGCGTTGATCCACCATCCTGCCGATCAGCCTTCGGACTTCACGCACAACGGATGGACGCGTTATCTGAGGGTTTGGTGGGCCGACGTGCCGGTACGCGCGCTGCGTATTGACCCGGAACAGGTGATCTGCGGCACAGACACCACGGATCCCTGGGGGTGGCGTGGTGGCACGCTCGTCGACATGGGAGCAATGCCACCGCCTTCGACGGGTGGCACGCTACCGCCGGATACCTGCAGCAGCCTGAAGTACGCCAGCCAGTGGCGTTTCAGCAGCGATGGAACACGGGCAGTTTGCCTTCGCGATTACGGCACCTACGCGGATTACAGTGCGCTCGATACGCGCGGGCAAAGCCAGCCCAATGGCATGGAGGGTCGTGCGGTAGAACTGGTCTTCGCGATCAACGGTGCCGATGTGGGCACCAGCGTGGTGTGGCATGACTACACCGGCAATCCGACGCAGCCCGCGACGAACGTGGGTGCGATAACGAAGTTTCGCGCGATTGCGCAGGCGGTCGATTACGGACCGAACAACGAGCTGGTGTTCGCCTTCGTGGCCAACACCAACGAAACGGAAGGCATCGCCAACTCGCCCGATACCCATTACCTTGGCATCGGTGATGCATCCGCACAGTGGTTTACCGACCTGACGCACTGCGTGCAGTACGCGGTCGAGTTCAAAACGAAAGCGCAAAACTTCACGCCCAGCGACGTGCTGGTGGCAGATGTCCGCCAGGCTGCTTTTGTAGTCGCTGGCATGCGGCCAGAATTCATCGCGGGCGAGTCGGGAGGCATCATCGGTGTCAATCCCGACTGGCAGCAGTGCTGGCCCTTCACGCCAGCCAACGCGCATGGTGTTCGGATGTTCAAGGGTGGCGCGCTCATCGATGAGCACTGGTATCCGATCCCGGATGGTGTCGTGGTGTGTCCGGTCTTTACGTGCACGATACCGGTCGAGGGATCGAGTGATTTCCTGACATGGTTATCGCCGGCGAACAGCGCGACGGTGCAGGCCTACTGGGTCGAGCGCTTCGGCGAATGGATTTTCAGTTACCAGGTGAGTCCGGTACCGCAGTGCTGCCGTGTGCTTTCGGGCGATCCGCCTGTCGCACCGCCGCCATACACCAACTGTGGTTGCTGGGTCTCCACGTACGACGTCATCAATAACGCGGCCTGGATGACCGCCGCACAACTCAACCCGCGAGGCGGCCGAGCACTGGCCAGTGTCCCGCTTCCCGACCATGACTGGCTGATCTTCTCAAAGGTTGTCTAATGGCTCTCAACCTCTCTACGGCGTTCAAGCAGCTGCTGCTTGGGCCGCATGCCTTCGCAGACATTTTCAAGAACGGAGCCATCCGCGTCTTTGCGGGCACACAGCCAAGTTCAGCAGATGCGGCCGAAGTCGGCACGCTGCTTGGCGTGATTACCAACCAAGGTGCGCCATGGGTCGCCGGGCAACCGGCCAATGGGTTGGAGTTCCAATTGTTCGGGTCGTCCATGTCAATCGCGCTGGGTCAGAACTGGCGCTTGTCCGCAGCACTGAGCGGCACGGCCGGATGGTTTCGTCTCGTCGCCAACGGCGTAGATGGTGGTGGCGACAGCCTCACGCTTCCCCGCATCGATGGTGCGATCGGCACCACGTCGGCACCGGCCGAAATGATTTTGGCCCAGCCGCTGCTCACAGCGGGCGTGCAGTACCCGATCAACGCTTTTGTCTTCGCTCTTCCACCACTCTGAGGTACGCGTCATGTCCTGTCTTTGGTCTACCGCTTTGTCGAATGGCTCCTTCACCACCGGCAGCGTGAAGTCGCAGCTGGATGGCGGCTTTCTGTACATCTTCAGCACCAACGCGGGCACCATCCCGGCCAGTGCGGACGCCGCTGTCGATGCGAGTGCGGTGTTGTTGTGCAAGATCAGTTTGACAGGGGGAGCGACGGGTTTGACCTTCGCGACGCCCGCCGTCAACGGCGTCTTGTCAAAGACGGCATCGGAAGCGTGGAAAGGCACGAACGCGGCCTCGGGCAACGCGGCGTTCTGGCGCTTCTGCGCGAACAGCGCTGACGACGGCACTACGGCTGATACCACCTTCATCTATCCGCGCGTGCAGGGCACCTGCGGCGTTGATTCGAGCGCGGAGATGATCCTGCCGTCCGTCGCGCTGGTGTCCGGTGCCGAGCAAGACATCAACTTGTTCAACCTGAGCTGAGCATCGACCGGTGAGCTGCTTTTGGACGGACTTTGTCGGCTGCGTGGAAGACTGCCCTGCGGCGCCGGCCGCTTTCAACGTAGCGACATGGGATGTGAGTATCATAGGCTGCTGCAATGGTGGGCTACCAACTTGCTTCACGCCGCCTGCATCCGGCGATATCGCCGACACGTTCAACGACTACTCCAGCTTCTCGCAGAGTGCGTCGGGTTCGTTTGGTCCTGTAGGTATGACGGCGACGTTCGATGTGCCCTGCAATGCAGTGACGCGGACGCCGGTGCCGGCATGCATCGCCAATGGTGCCTCAGGTGCATCCTGGACGCTGCAAGGCACGTTGACGGTTACCCCTAACGCCAGTGCGTCTTACCAGCTTTCGTCAGGTTGTACCGTGACGCTGCTTGATGCCAATGGAACGGCCGTATGGACCCAAACACTCAATGTGTCGTTCCAGACGGGAAGTGGTTCGGTGGCCTACCGCGCGACACTGCTTGATCCAACATCCAACACCATCAATGTGACGGGCGGCAAGCTGCGTTTTTCTTTCTCCTTCCCGAGCGGCTTTAGCGGTGTCCCGACATTCACCATCTCAGCGGTCACCGGCGCGGTGATCGGAGACTGCCCGTGCTGATCAAACCGTTCGAGCAAACGTACGTGCCACCGGTACCAGGGAACGCCTATCAGCCCTATAGCCGCACGTGCCCGCCTCGGGCGCCCGCACCGTCACCATCACCGGCGCCTGGATTGACTGGCTGTTACGTCACCTACATCTGCCAAGGCCCCTATGGCGTGCAGAGTTTCACGTTCAAGGAAGGGTCTACTTTCACGTTGCCGAATGGCTACGCCGTTCTCACCGTGACAACGGCGTGCTATCCATGAGCGGGATCGACTGCAGCTTCGATGCATCCGGCTGCCTGGTTTGCCCGGAAATTCCAGCGGTGGCACCGGCGCCCGGCTACGTGAAGACAACGGCGGTCGTGGGCTGGAATGCAGGTGCCAACAGCATCCAGCAGCTCGATGGCAATCTGCACACCGTCTTCGTGGTACAGGCGGGTGATATCGGCACCGTCATCGGCTTGAAGTCGACGCGAATGCATCAAACCGTTCCGGATACACTGGACTTCGGCCTGTATTTTCAGTCGACCAACAGTAGCGATATGGTGCAGGTCGTCGAGCACGGCGTCCCTAAAACATCGGCCGTCGCGCGAGCCAGTAGCGATAAGTTCGAGATCCGCCGCTCGGGAGGCATTGTCAGTTATTTGCAGAATGGGACGCTCCTTTACACCTCAGCTGTAAAGAGCACTGGGCCACTCGTGGTCAGCGCTTGCATGTACGCAAGCGGTGATGCCGTGGGAGGGCTGAGTTGATGGATATCATCTTCGAAGCCTACGAAGGCCTCACTGCATCGGTCACCGCCGCGCATGCCCACCATGCATTCGCACTTCCGGTGTCGGAAACCATTGTTACAGGACAACGCGCCCGAGCCGCGACGATCAACGCAGGCACGACGTCCACGGCCACTGTGCAGGCGGTACGGCGCAAGCGAGCACGATTGAGTAGCGCTCTAGACCTCGTGGGCGCCAAGCATCTGCATGCTGCGACCGCAGCGGCGGCATCGCTGGCGCCGTCCTACGGTCTCGTCAATGCACAGCGTGCCCATGTAGCCAACGCCATCGCGGCCACGATCTATGACGACAGTGTTGCCGCGACGCGCAAACGCGGTGCATTGGCCACGGACCAGACCTCGATCGTCAGGGCGCAGCGCGGTCACCAGGCCCAAGTCCTCACACCGATTCCGTTCTCCGGCATGGTGTTGGCCCTGGCGGGTCCCACGCTGAACATCACCAACAGCGGGCTACCGATCTATGCACTCGTTGACCAGTTGAGGTTGGGCGACCAGGCCGATGCCAACTTCATCCTGGCGCTCCTGGACTTCTTCACAATCTCGGATCGGTCCAGCGCGCTGGCGCGCGTGCTGCAAGGACTCATGGATACGATGAGCCTTGCCGATGTGGCGGCATTGATCGTGCGAATGGGCTTGGTAGATCACTTCCTGGCCAGCGCTACGCTTGCCGGTTCTGCCCAGATCACCGTCTTCCTCAACGATACGCTGGTGATGGCCGATGGCATCAGTGAGATCGCCAAAATCCTGGCCGGTATCCGCGACGGATTTCATGTCGGGGTATCGCTAAGCACCGGGCAGGACACCTACACTGCGTGGGTGATGACAGCCGAAACGAAGGCGATGCGCAGCTATTCGAACTTCCCGTTCAACAGCTACGCGATGATCGGCGGTCAGCTGTATGGTGCGTGTGCTACGGGCATCTACCTGCTCAGCGCCGAGACGGATAACGGTGCCGCGATCCAGACGTCGATCATCACCGGCCTAAAGAATTTCGGTACGTCCAGCTTGAAGCGCATCGACAGGGCCTATCTGGGCACGAGCGCGCAAGGCGACCTGTACATGCGCGTGCAGGCCACGACGTTCGATGGCGAACTTTGCACCTACACCTACCGCATGCAGCAGGGACGGCCGGGCGACCCGCGCGAGCACCGCGTGGATATCGGTCGCGGTTTTCGCTCGGTGTACTGGCAGTTCGAGCTTTGCAACGACCCCACGGGCAGCGACTTCGAACTCTATGACGTCCTGGCACTACCCATGGTCCTCACCGGGAGATTGATCTGATGTCGAGCCAGCCCGCACTTCTTTACCCGGCGGCCACCGGTGCGGAACCGATCGTCTACGATGCCTACGATAAGTGGTCGGGGATCGCGCAGCAGGCCTTTGCGACCGCGCAATTGCTGGCAAGCGAGATCGCCAACCTGCCGGTGTCATCGGTCAACTTCAACGCGAACTTTTCGCCGCAGTTGGCCTTGAGTGGCTTTCCCACGCTTGCCGCGCCCAATGCACCGGGCGACCTGACGCTGACACCGCCGCCGGATCCGGGAACACCACCGGTGATCACCGTGCCCGTCGTCCCGCCCCTGCAATACGTCTCGGACTTGGCCAGCACGATTCGCAGCACGCTTATGACGCTGCTGGGTGGCAACCCGCTGCCGGCATCGGTCGCCCAGGCGATGCGCAATAGGGCGTATAGCGAAGCCTATGCCGAAGAGCAGCGCGCGATCTCGCAGGCCTTCGACGAATACGCGTCGCGGGGATTCGAGGAACCGAACGGGCTACTCAACAAACGCGTGACGGAAGCACGTGCCGATGCGAGGAACAAGCGGCAGCAGATCAATCGCGACGTCTACATTCAAGAGCAAACCATCGCCATCGAGAACCTGCGTTTTGCGGTGACGTCAGCCATCCAAGCCGAAGGTCAGAACATCGAGCTTTACCGCGCCCAATCGCAGCTTGAGATCTCCAACATGCAGGTGGCCATCGAGCAGAACCGTCTGGTTCTGGATGGATGGCGTGCGCAGGTCGAGCTTTACGACACACGTCTGAAAGCCGAGATCGCGATCGTCGATACCGCGCTGAGAGAATTCGACGCGCAAGTGGAGGTCTACAAGGCAAGTGCGCAGGTCGCGACAGCGGCCGGCGCGTACGATGAGCGGCGATTCCAGCTTAATGTGGCACAGCAGCAGGCGATCGTCGACACCGAAATGAAGCGTCAGGACCAGCTCTTCGAGCAGATGAAGTACATCACCTCCGTCATGCTTCAGGTGAAACAAGCCCTGGCGGATGTCGGTGCGCGGCTTGCATCAGCAGCGATGAGCGCGGTCAACATCGGTGCGACGGTCTCCAGCCAGACAAGCGAAGCTGTCGATTACAGCTTGCGCGTCGACTACTACGGTCAGATGGATTCCACGTCCTGATAGGGGGCAATCATGGCTAACAACTTTCCTGGCCTGGCGGGTATCGATCAGGGCATATTGGACGATGAGTCCAAGAACAACGCACCGAACGCACAGAGCGCGCTGCCTGTATTGAAGTGGAACGCTGCGAATGGTTATCAGGGAGCGCCTGCGCCGTCGCCAGCAGCAAAGACAAACGACAATACATGGTTCAAGCTGGGACCTGTCACAATCACGAAAGGCTTTCCCGAGGGCAGTGCGCCGGCACCAGGTTCGCCGATGGCGCTTGCTGATGCAGGCATTCCACACCCCGATCTATCGAATGTCACGGGCAGCGTCGTCACCCAACGCTCGAGGCCAGCGCAGCGAGAAGCTGCAACGCTACAGCGGGCATCTCTCAGTCTGCCCAGCGTACCCACGGTTTCGCCGGGGCCAGCCGCGCCGGGAACCGGTGTCGTCGGTGGCTGGGGGGGTGATGGCTTCTCTGCTCTCGATTTTGGCAACGGATCACCGAACGCCAACACACTCACGCCAGCGCAGGTAGCTGCGGCTGCGCCACAAGCAAAGGCCTATCTCTCGCGAGTGGCCAGCGCACCCGTTGATCCCACGACGGTAACGAATCCGGCTGCCGTGGTCCGCGGCCCGCAACCATCCCTGGCCAACGTCACGGGTGCCGTGCAGACGACGCTTGGGCCACGACCTTCACTGGTCGATCAAGGCGTAACACTGTCAGGTGGCCGCCGCTTGAATTACGGCGCGATGGTCAATGGAGTTCCCACCTTCAGTGATGGCAGTTCGGGCATTCCTGGGCGCGCAGGCAGCGTGCCACGCACGATGACGGATGCCGACATCCAGAACCTCGGCTCGCAACTCAGCACCTACGACCACAACGCAGGTCCACTGGCCAGCGATGCGCTCGGCTACACACCATCCACGGACCAGCGAGTCGCTACGCTCGTGCGCAATATGCAAAACGCCGGCACCGGCTTCACGCCCAGCGCATCGGATTACGCGCGCGCAAATGCGGCCGATATCGCCAGTGGCGACTGGCGAAGTGCTGCCGGCACCGTGGCACACAACCTCGGCGTCGATGCGCAATCGGGAAGTAGCGAGAACCGCAGAGCGGCATTGCAGCGGCTCGGCCAGTACACCAGTGCCGTGAACCAGGCCGACACGCTTGATCAGGATGCCGCCACCAAATCCGCACAGCTTAGTCAGCAAGGACAACAGGCATTGCAGCAGGAAAACCTGCGCGGACAGTACGGACTGCAGGAAGCCATGATGCCGGGCAAGCTCGCTCAGCTGTATCGCGAACGACACCCGCTCACGCTCTCCGACGGCACGATTGCCACCATGGATCCGATCACTGGGGACGTGCGGACGGCCACGTTGTCGAATGGCCAACCGGCGAAGGCATTCCAGCCGAAGGATGATGCAGCGACAAAGCGTACGGATCAGGTCACGGACGATCTCAACAAAGCAGCACTCGAATTCGGCAAGAACTTCATGCCAACAAAGGATAAGCCCGCACCCACGGCATCCGACTATTCCGCATGGCGTATGCAGGCCGCGAAGACGATGGGTCTCCCGACGGCGACGAATCCGAAGACCGGACAGAGCGTCGTCAACATCAATGGGCAGTGGGTGGCGCTCTAATGGCCAATAATCTCCAGCCACCATCTGGCTTCATGCTTGACGACAACGGTGGCAGCAACGGCAGTCCGTCACCAACGCTTCGGTCGCCTACTGCACCACCAGGATTCGTCTTGGATGGTGCATCGGCCGCCGCAACGCCCCAGGCTCAGCTGAAGCCACCCTCCGGCATCGGAGGCTGGGTTCGCTCTCAGTTGCAAGGCACTGGCCAGCAGGATTACGGGCAAGGTCTCGGCTATCTGGTCGACAACCCTGTCACACGTGGTCTCGGTGGCGCAGCCAACAGCGTCGCCACCGGCGCGGCCGAACTTGCGCAGCGCGGCGTAGGCGTCGTCAGCCCAAGTGGCGAAGCATGGTTGAAGCGAAACGTTACGACACCGCTGGCGCAGCGGCAGGCGCAATTCGAGGCACCGCAAAGCGCAGGTTTGGGTTCAAATGTCACGCAAGCGCTATCCGGTCTTGGCGCGCAAATCTCGGCCGCGGTGTTGAGTGGCGGCGAGGTGCCAGAAATGGAAGGGGCAGCCGCCGCGCCAGGCATCCTGTCGAAGGTTGCGCCGTACCTAACGCGTCCCGCACTACAGGGCGCCGCCACACTGGGCCTCACGCAAGCGGGCAGCGAAGCCGCGCAGCAAGAAGCTGCTGGGCAGCAACCCGAATCCACGGCGGCACTGTTGGGCAAGGGCTTGTTCGACACCGCCGCCAACCTGGTACCGATGGGTGGCCGCGGCAGTGTGTTGAAGCGCGCTCTCACCGGTGCTATCGCTGGCGAAGGAGTCAACGAAGCGCAGAACCTGGTCAACGGCCAGCCGGTCGGTACCGGCGCGCTGCTATCCACGGCGCTCGGTGCGGGCCTTGGACTGGTGCCGCATGCCCATGTGCCATATCCCGAAGCGCAGCCTGGATCGATGGCTGATGCCGCCAACACCATTGCGGAATCCAATGCGCG
This sequence comes from Dyella sp., assembly GCF_036746095.1. NCBI lineage: Bacteria > Pseudomonadati > Pseudomonadota > Gammaproteobacteria > Lysobacterales > Rhodanobacteraceae > Dyella > Dyella sp. The sequence continues at coordinate 34,268 of NZ_DAIOEU010000003.1, read as the reverse complement.
GACCTCAACGCTTCAGCGTCCATCGTTGAACCCCACCGAGGCATCGCCTGCACAACCTCAGGCAGGAGCAGCGCCGGCTCCGGCAGCAGAGCAAACGTCGCAGGCGTCCAATCGCGTAGCCCCAGCTGTGCCGCCATGGATCAATCCCGATACGGGCGAAATCACAGCACCGACGAAGGATCAGCTCACGCAAGCTATGGCAGACCACATGGCGGCGCAGTACGCGGCGACGGACGACATGCGCATCGTTCCAACGCAGTTGGCCCGCGAGTGGAATGTTCCGCAGACCGATGTCGCCGCAGCGAGGAAGGGCGCGCTCAAACTGGCGCAGGACAATCTGGCCTCGGCGGAGCGCGCAGCGATGCAGCCTCGCACGCCAGACGCGGCGCCGGAAACACCGGGCGAAGCTTCGGCGGCAACCAGCATGCTCGGCACGAGCGGCGATAATCCCGGTCAGCCGCTGCACCCATGGACGCCTGTGGACAACACCAAGCGCGTGCCGTACGCCGGCGGCGTAGCCAGCGATGGGCGCACCATCTATCTCGATCCTGCGCTGCCACAGAACGTCAAGGTCGATGGGAAGGATGTGAACGCGCACGATGCCGTGGCGTACCACGAGAGTGTCGAATATCCGCTCATGCATCTCACTGCGCCGATGTCCGATGCGGATTTGCAGGGACTTGCCGAACGCGCTGGCTTGAAGTCACCCGACGAGCTGCCGCCACAGGTGCTTTCCGATCTGAAGGAAGGCAAGAGCCTTGACTACGGCCCGGCGCACGACATCGCGACGCTGTCCGAGAACAAGTACGTCGCCGATCACTACGGCGTTGACCCTGAGAAATATCAGGCTGCGCTTCAAGAAGGGATCGACGCCGCACGCAAGGAAGCGCCTGGATCTGGCCAGACGCCAGCGGATCTCGATGCGAAGCCCTACGTCAACCAGGGCGAGTCTTCACTCGCCAATGGTATCGAGCCAACGACCGCCGATGCCGCCAACGAAGGAGACGGCCATGCCGCAGAAGTACGAAGCGATCAAGCAAGCGTTCCTGAAACGTCACATGCCGATGGAAACAGCGGAGCAGAAGGCAGCGAAGATCTACAACGCCCAGCGCAAGCCGAATCAGGCGCCAGTAACCAGGTACAGCGACAAGAAGAAGTAGCCGCCAAAGAGCCCAAGACTGAGACCCCGCCTGTTGGCGGGGTTGCTGCTTCTGAACGGAAGATTGTGCGTAAGCCCGACACCGCGGCCGAAGACGCACGCAGCGTGCGTGTGAAAACGCCAGAAGGCGAGGTCAACGGACAAGCGCACGTCGATCAGCTGATCAGTAAGGGCTACAACAAGCTGCAGAGCGTTCGGGCCGGCGACAAGCTGGTGCATAGCCTGGTCAACGATGCAGGTGATGCGCAGCGGCTGAAGGCCAAGCAACTGCGCTATGCCGAACAGGCAACCGAACGCGCCCGCCCACAGGCAGAGGAAAGCCCTTCGACGCCGGCCGAAAAAGTGGAATCAGCTGCCGCCCAGGCCGCCCTCTCGCCGCACAACGATCTTCCCGAGCCGACGCAAGCCCAGAAGGAAGCAGGCAATTACCAGAAGGGTCACGTCTCGCTGCACGGTCTCGACATCAGCATCGAGAACCCGCGCGGTTCGACCCGCAGCGGTCAGCGCGAAGATGGTTCGACCTGGTCGCACGAGATGTCCGATCACTACGGGTACATCAAGCGCACGGAAGGTGCCGACGGCGAACATGTCGATGTGTACATCGGACCTAAAGCGGAAAGCACGAAGGTCTACGTGGTCGATCAGCTCGACCAGAAGACGCGCGGCTTCGATGAGCACAAAGCAATGCTTGGCTTCACGTCGAAAAAGGATGCGATTGCGGCGTACAAGTCCAACTTCGATAAGGGCTGGAAAGTCGGCCCCGTACATGCCATGGACATGGACGAGTTCAAGGACTGGTTGAAGAATGGAGATACCACTCGCCCAGCAGCGGAGCGCACGCCAGAGCCTGAACCGGTAAAGGTGACCGAAGCGCCCAAGAAAGAGAATAAACCATCCGTTGCAAAGGAAGCGCCAAAGCGTGGTGGTATCACCACCAGTGGAGCGAAGGCGCGGGTCGTAGGCGGCAAGCTTGAATACATTCCAGGTGCGCGCGAGACCCTCGAAGCGTACTTCAAGCCCGGCAAGATCGTTGCGGCGTATGCCGGCAATGATCGTGTTCACTCGTTTGACTGGAACAATGGAAGCTGGAGCGTAAAGGTCCAAGAGGTCGACAAAGATGGCAACCCTCTGCGTGATCGCAGTGGTCGCGAAGAACCCATCCGCTCGCACAGCACCATGCCGAACAACAAGGAATTGTTGAAGGTGCTGGGACCTCCCAAGCTGCCCGAAAAGGCGGCGAAGGCGGCAACGAAGCCTGGAGAAGCTGCGCCTCTGTTTCGCAAATCGGCAGAGGTACAGGAAGTCACCGATGCGCAGCGCGATCACGAGGATCGCATCAACGACACCGTCGCCGAGCTTACAAAGGACTGGAAAGGCAACGACCTGCCTGGCGTGCATGTCGTGGCCACGGCCGACGAGTTGCCGGCGCGCTTCAAGACCGATCCCGGCTACAAAACGGCGAAGGGCGCGTACGACGGCAAAGGCATCTGGCTGGTTGCCGACCGTCACCCCGATACCGACGCCGGCCGTGCCGATCTGGCAAAAACGCTGGCGCACGAAGCCATCGGTCATTACGGCATCGATCGGATCGTCGGCCGCGAGCTGGGCGCCGATGCATGGCAGAAGATCCGCGATAGCATTGAGGGCCTGGAACAGAAAAAAGCCGGCGGCGACGCCATGCAGCGCGTGCTGGCTGACGTGCACAAGCGCTATCCCGGCGTGGATGCCGACACCTTCGCGCGGGAAACGCTCGCGGTCATGGCGGAGAAGGGCGTCCGCAATGGGCTACTTGATCGCGTTGTCTCGGGCGTTCGCCAGTTCCTGCGCAAGGTATTGCCGAGCCTTAAATTCAATGATGCCGAGCTGCGGCAGCTGCTGGCCAAGTCCAAGGACTTCCTGGAGCACGGCGAGTCCTATGCCGAGCGCGTGCAGGGCCGGGCGGCCATGGCCTTTTCACGGGATGGCTGGAGCGAGGACTTCCCCAACGTCGTGACCGCGCACACGCCGGGTTTCGTACGTGAGCACCCGGAATATGCCAAGGCTAAAGCGGGCGACGGACCAGCAGCCATGCTTCTGGCTAAGGATGCCGTCACCGACGAGTTCGTCGCCAAGGTCAAGCGCTCGCTGCCCGAGGACGTGCACGATCCGATCGTGGTGCCGGTGGAAGCGCGCGAGGCCTCTGGTAACAACAAGATCCCGGCCGCCGCCGCCGAGCTGCTGGCGCACAAGCTCGGAGGCGAGGCGAACCACGAGATTACCCAGCTGGACAAAGTTTCCCGAGGTGGTTCGGGCGCCATGCATCGTCTGGCGAACCAGCCGCGCTTTGGTGGCGAGGTTGAGCGCGGCCGCTACTACATCCTGCTGGACGACACACTAGGCCAGGGCGGCACGCTGGCGCAGCTGAAGACGCATATCGAGCGGGAAGGCGGCCGCGTGGTGCTGGCCACAGCCTTGACCGGCAAGGACTATTCCCGCAAGCTGGCACTGTTTCCCGATACTCTCGGACAGGTACGTGAACGCTTTGGTCGCATCGAAGGATGGTTCAAGCGCGAATTCGGTTACGGCTACGACGGCCTTACCGAATCCGAAGCGCGCACCATGCTCACGTACGACGGCGGACGTCTGTCACCTGACACCCTCCGAGATCGAATCCTTGCGAAACGAATTCCGGACCTTCGGGGCTTGGGCGAGGGCCCAGCTGGCGATCGATCCGGAGCTGAAGCATCTGGCGCAGGAGAGCGAGGAATATCCGACGCATCCGCCGGCGAGCATCAGCCGGGCACGTCGCGAAGCCTGGGCGTAACCGACAGCCCTGAGTTCAAGAAATTCTTTGGTGACTCGAAGGTCGTCGACAGCGACGGTAAGCCGCTGCCGGTGTATCACGGCACTGGCGAGGATTTCTCGGTCTTTGACAAGAATAAGAGCGGCGAGGCAACCGGCCACGACACTTCACCGCTCGGCCACTACTTCACGCCTGATCGCGCGCTAGCAGAGCGCTACGCGACGAACGCCAGCGAAGGGCGTCCAGCCGACCAACGTGTTGTGGATGCGTACCTGTCGGTGCAGAAGCCCTACGAGCTGCCACTGAAGGACGCGCAGGCGATCAAGTCCACGGAACAAGCGCAGGCGCTCCGCGACAAGCTGGAAGCTGAAGGCTACGACGGCATCCACGTGCCCGAATCGGATACCTGGGTGGCTTTCCATCCGGAACAGATCAAGTCAGCCAGCGAGAACCGCGGCACCTTCGACAAAGCCAATCCGAGCATCTACTTCCGGCGTGATGTGGACGACAGCGGCGAGCCAGAAGAACCCGGCAAGCCGCGGCGACCCTTCAGCCAAGCGGCTGCTTCGATCGAGTCGATGCATGAAGCGCTTCCCAAGCAGGATGCAGGTGTTATGCAGCAAGCAAAGGATTGGATCAGCGGCAAAGCTCGCGACATGGAACCGGCAGCATTGGGTGCGTTGCAGTTGCGCCATGTGCTCGAGCTGGCGAGCGATGTTGATGTGCTCAAGAGCAATGCGCGCCGTTACGGCGATACCTTCCAGAAGATGGATGGTGATCGCAACAAGATGATCACCGACGGCGCAGAGAAGGCGCAGCGCCTGCAGAAATGGGCGTTCGAAAGTGGCCCGGCTGGCTGGCGCGGCAAACTGAAAGCGGAAGCCAAGAATCTGTTCCAGTTCATGCACCAGGTGACGCAGCTGGGCGTCGATCCCACGGATGCGTACGAGCGCTTGCTGATGCGCGACAGCCGCGGCGAGCAGATGCCGTGGACCGAGCCGCTGCGAAAGGAACGCATCAAAGAGCTGCAGGGCCAGATGCGCGGCCGTAGTGGCGACGATAAGCAGGCCTTCGTGGATGAGATCAAGGACCTGAAGTCACTGCCCTCGCGCGAGCGCACGCGTCAGCAGAAATATCCCCAGTTGGTCGCCAAGTGGAATGCTCTATCGCCGCAAGCCAAAGAGATGTTCGGCATGATGCGCGATCACTACCGCGAGCAGTCGGAAGACCTTCAGAAGGCAGTCGAAGAGCGCATCAACGGCCTGGATATTCCCAAGCAGAACAAGCTAGCGGCGATCGCCCAGATCCGGCAAAACTTCGATGACGCCAAGGTCAACGGTGTCTATTTCCCACTGATGCGCTTTGGCGATTTCTGGATCTCCGGCCAAACCAAGGATGGCGAGTACTTCTTTGCCAAGTATGAGAACGCCAAGCAGGCCCAAGAAGCCGAGCAGCGCTTTAAGGCATCGGATGCCGAGATCGAGCAGGTAGGGCGCCAAGACAACACGTACCGAGCGAAGGAGGCGCCCAGCGGTTCGTTCATCCGTCAACTGACTGATCACTTGGCGAAGAGCGGCGCACCGGAGCGAGTGGTTGACGAGATCAACCAGATGTTCCTCAAGACGCTGCCGGAATTATCGCTGCAGAAGCGAGGTATTCACCGCAAGAACGTCGCCGGCTATACCGATAACGTGCCGCGCGCTTTTGCCAGCAGCGTCTTCCATGGTGCTCACCAAATCTCGCGCATGCGCTATGGCTGGCAACTCGGCGACACCATGGAGCAGATGAAAGCCCGCTTGGATGCTTGGCGGATGACCAGCGATGCCAATGTCGCCAAGGCGTCGCACGCTGATGCACTGATGGGTGAACTGCGCCGGCGCAACGACTGGATCCTCAATCCCAACAACAGCAAACTGGCCAGCAAGCTATCGAGCATCGCATTCGCGTACCACCTCAGCGCAAGCCCGGTATCGGCCATCACGTACCTGCTGCAGATGCCGCAGATCGTCCTGCCGGTACTCGGTGCACACCATGGATGGCCAGCCGCCATGCGTGTGCTGGGCGCGGCAACGCGCGATGCCATTCGCACGGGTGGCCACATCGATCGGGTCCTGCAGGGCGAAGAGCTGCTGGCGCACAAGGCGCTGCAGGCGCAAGGCACCTTCCAGCGCACCGGCACGCACACACTTGCGGGCCTGAGCGAAGGGGACCTGCTCAAATCGAACCCAGCGTGGGCAAAGGTCATGGGTGCGGTGAGCTACATGTTCCACACCAGCGAGCTGATCAACCGCGAAGCCACCGGCATGGCCGCCTACCGGCTTGGACGCATGAAGGGGCAGTCCTTCGAGCAAGCCGTGAAGTACGCCGACGAGATGACCAACGGCACGCACGGCGACTACAGCAACGCCAACCGTGCCCGCTACATGCAGGGCAACCTGGCCAAGATCGCCCTTCAGTTCAAGAGCTACGCCCTGGCAATGAGCTGGCTATGGGGGCGCAACTTCTACCAGGCGTTCAAGGCCGAGTCGCCCGAGGTACGCGCGGTCGCACGCAAGACGCTGACTGGACTCACCGGCATGACGGCACTGCTCGCCGGCGCCATGGGTTTGCCCATGTACAACGCGCTGAAGGCCGGCGGCAACGCTGTCCATGCCGTGACGGGCGACCCGAACGAGCCCTGGGATTTCGATACGGAGTTCCGTGGATGGCTGGGCGAGCACCTGGGCGACACGGCGGCCAGCCTGATCGCCGACGGCGCGGCCAACAAGCTGGGTGCTGATATCGCCGGCCGCACCAGCATGTCTGATCTGTGGTTCCGCGATGCCGATCGGCAACTGGAAGGCGAGTCGGCGTACGACAACCTGCTGGAGTCGATCGCCGGACCGCTGGGTGCCATGGTCAAGAACATGTACGTCGGCGCGCAGCAATACAACCAGGGCAACGTCTGGCGAGGTGTCGAAACCATGATGCCGACGGCTGCCAAGAACGCGATGAAGGCCATGCGGTACGCCAACGATGGTGTGAACACGCTGAAGGGTGACCCGATCGTGCCAGACATCAGCGTGCCGGAGGACCTGATCCAGGCCATGGGCTTCACGCCCACCCGCGTGGCGGACCAGATGCGACTCAACTCGGCGCTGGAGAATTACAGCCAGCAGATCCAGTCGCGGCGCACGTCCCTGATGAATGCGTTCGCCATGGCCACGGCCGCCGGCGACCAGGATGGGCAAAGCGACGTGATCTCGAAGATCCAGGACTTCAACCAGGCTAACCCTGAGATTGCCATCAGGATGAGCGCGCTACGTGACAGCATGCGCACGCGGGCGCAGCATTCGGAGCAGGCCGTCAACGGGATCGTGCTGAACAAGCGGATCGCCAGCAGCGTGCGGGAAGCGGTGGGAGTGGACCAGTAGTCACAGACGCGGCAGTCGTGGGGCGCCGGCACCATGGCCGAGATCCTGCGCAGGTAGGCGTTCCCAGTTGAACGTTGCCCAGCGCTCGAACTGTCGAATAGCGTGCGCGCGGCTCGCGTAGCGGACCACGAAGTCGGGCCGGGTACCACGGCCGCCGGGAAAGATGGTAGCCATCCACCGATTGTCGGCCGAGCGCGTCACATAGCCGAACATGATGGAGTAGATGGGTGATCATAGGCGTGCATGCCAGGTGTCCAGCATGGTGCCACCAAAGCCAGAGCGGTCCCATTCGAGTTCCACCGGCAGGGATGCATGACCGCGCCGATCACCCGGTTCCAGCAGTCGATGGATGGTGGTGCGCTGCTCGTCAATATCCATGGCGCGATAGCGTACGGCGCGCCGTCTCAAAGGTAGCGAAGGGACCCATTTACCCCGTAAAAATATTCGGCAAATACTTGATATGCCTGGACCGACAGGACCGCTAAACCGTAAAAATATCAATCGCAAGTTGATGATTTTTAAAGTAACTGTTGGTGACTCTTAATCAATTGGTCGTAGGTTCGAATCCTACACGGCCCACCAGCTAAACGAGGCACTCAGGGTTTCCTGGGTGCCTTTTTCTTTGCTTGCGCTCCTGCGCGGTGCGGTCAGCCTTCAGGCTGCGCAAAGCAGCGAGTCCAGCGTAAGGCGTCTTGCCTGCGGCCTGTCGATCACCCGGCCTTTTACTTAATCACCCAACCCGGATAGCGAATTTGATCGCTTCGCCGGGAGGGGCGGCAGGCAAGCTCGATTTATATGATAAATACCCAGCCGATCGACCGCGCGCCTTGGCGCCGCGGGAATTTTTGCTTGCTAGCGGTGAGAGGGCGTCGTGCGTAGATCCAACATTGCATTGCTCAGTCTGGCGTTGTCTTTCGTCGGCGCAGCTACTGTGGCCAACGCCGCACCGATGGCCACGCTCGACCGTCATGGTGCGTGGGTGACGGTTGAGGCCTACGGCCCCAACGTCGTCCACGTCACGATCGCCGCCGACAAGGCCGAGGCGCTGAAGGCCCCGGGCTACGGCATTCTGGCCAACCACGCTGATAACTCGACCTTCCATGAAACGAGTGATCAGGGCGGTGACACGTTTGCGTCTTCGGATTTGACCCTGCACGTCGATGCCGCGCCGCCGCCGCACACGCCGGGAGTGATGGAGCGGTACTTTGCGCCGGAGCTGGCGCCGGTTCGCTTGCAAGTGAAGAATGCCAAGGGCGAAACCGTCGTCAACATGATCGACTGGAACATGTCGCCGCATGAAGTGGCGGGCGAGGCCACTTATCAGGTGGGTGCTACGTTTTCGGCGCCGGCGGACGAACACTATTACGGCATGGGCCAGAATCAGGGCAGTCTTGGTCCGCTCGATTTGCGCGGTCGTGTGATCGACTGCCAGCACTGGTATGACGCACCGAGTGGCGAGACGGTCTGTGTGCCTTTCATGGTGTCGTCCAAGGGTTACGGCATTATTTGGGACAACCCGTCCGATACGCGTTTCGTCGCCGGTATTCGTGGCCGCACCAGCTTCGAGTCGAAGGTTGGCGAGCGCGTCAGTTTCTTCGTGATCACCGGCGATACGCCGGAAGCGATCTATTCGGCCTATGCACGGGTGACCGGCAAGACGCCGATTCCGCCCAAGGCTGCCTTCGGCCTGATCCAGTCCAAGGCGCGCTACGCCAGCCAGGCGGAAGTTTTGCGCGTCGCGCACACCTATCGTGAAAAGCACTACCCGCTCGACATTATGGTGGTCGACTGGTTCTATTGGACGCACATGGGACAGCTGGATATCAATCCCGCTGAATTTCCGGATCCCGATGGCATGAACAAGCAGCTGCATGACATGGGCATGCAGTCGATCATATCGATCTGGCCGCGTTTCGAACGTGCCAGTCGTTATTTCAAGGAGCTTGATGCCAAGGGTTATTTCCTGAAGGACAAGCACGGAAAAACGGTCGATGGCTTGCCGTTCCGTTCCGATCGTGCGGGCGCATTGATCGATTCGACCAACCCTGCGGCGCGGAAGTGGTACTGGGAGCATGCGCGCGACAACATCCTGTCGCACGGCTTTGACTACCCGTGGCTCGATGAGACCGAGCCGGACCTGGTGCCGGATGGGTTTTTCTACTCGATTGGCTCAGGCGACCGGTATCACAACGTTTTCCCGCTGCTGCATGTGGAAGGCTTCGCGCAAGGCATGCGCGCCTGGAAACCTAACAAGCGCGTGCTGATACTTTCGCGCGCTGCCTATCTGGGATCGCAGCGTACCGGTGCATTGTTCTGGTCGTCGGATATCGATCCGACCTGGGAAGCTTTGCAGCGCCAGATTCCCACGGGCCTCAACATGACGGCATCGGGTATTGCCTATTGGGGAAATGACATTGGCGGTTGGCAGTACCTGCCGCAAACGACCACTGCTACCAAGCCACCGTTGCTTGACCCATCGGATGCGCGCGATGTGGTGGGCCAGAACAACGATTATCCGGAACTGCTTACGCGCTGGTTCGAATACGGTACTTTCTTGCCGACGCTGCGTTTGCATGGCGACCGCAAACACACGGAGATTTGGGCTTTCGGCCATCAAGCCGAGGCGATCATGGCGAAGTACGATGCGCTTCGCTACCGGCTGATTCCGTACATCTACAGCCAGGCCAAGAAAACCTATGACACGGGCGCGCCGTTCATGCGCGCGTTGTGGATGGATTTCCCCAACGATCCCAACGTTGCCAACATCGGCACGGAATACATGTTTGGCCCTGCGTTCTTGGTGGCTCCGGTCACCGAGCAGGGTCAGACGGAGAAAGAGGTTTACCTGCCCGCCGGCAGCGACTGGTACAACTTCTGGACCAATGAAAAATTGACCGGTGGGCGTTGGGTCAAGGTGGCCTCGCCCATCGATCAGATTCCCGTGTTTGTCCGCGCGGGTTCGATCGTGCCGTTGGGCTCGGCGATCCAGTCGACGGCGTCGAAACAGTCCATTGCCGAGATTCGTGTCTATCCAGGCAAGGACGACGATTTCGCCCTGTATAGCGACGACGGTACGTCATACGGCTATCAAGCGGGCAAGAGCACCACGACTCAGCTGCATTGGAACAATGCATCGGGTGCTTTGAGCGCCACCGGTGGCGATGAAGCGTTCGACAGGACGGCTTCCAGTCTCGTCAAAGTGATCAAGTAAACAGAGGAAGGCCACGCAATGGATGCCTGGCCTTCAGCCTGTCCTGGTCTCAAGCAGCAAAGGTGAGGGCAGACTGCATTCCGGATGCATTCGGTTGAGGCTGTAGACGGCCCCCGCCAATCCCGTCATCAGGCCCGGCGTGAAGGCATCGCGCGCCATGCCGCCCACGATGCCGCCGTGTTCCTCGATGGCTGAGACGACGCGCGCCACAGGATGGATGGCATCCAGCCGGCAGCCCTCCGGATCCCATTGCGCTGCGCGCACCAGCCATTCGCACAGCGAGAAGTCGCCGTGGCAGAGCGTGTGGCTGGAACCCCATTTGCCGCGCGCGGTGGCAACCGCGCGACGCAGCGTATGCAGGTGTTTTTGATCGCCACTGCGCGCATAGAGATCACCCGCAGCCAAACCGATACCAACGCTGCCGTAGCACCAGTTGTGGAAGCTTTCGCGACGTGCGCCTTGTTGCGTGATGAACCAGTTGCCGACGGTTTCGTCGTATTGCTCGTGCGGAAGGCGGAAACCGCGTTCCGCTATGGCACTCCAGCGTGCACGATCGGCATCGTTGCCTGCATCGGCCAACACGAGCCGGGCTATTGACCAAGCGATTCCCATCGACCCATGCGCGAATCCGCCGATCGGATCGGGCGTGCGCATGGTTGGCCAATAGGCAGCATCACCGGTGACGACGGCGGTGGTGGTGAGGTGATCGGCCGCGCGTGCGGCCAGATCGAGCCAACGCTGTTGGCAGGTCGCTTCGGCCAGGCCGATCAGCGGCACGATGGCGCCCGATGCGCCGCCGAGAATGTCGAACGCTTTATCGCCTTCAAAGCCCAACTGCCCCAGCGCTTCGCCGAAATGTATGGCGCGATCGAGGCAAGCGGGGTCTCTTTGCAGATGATGCAACGTCAACCATGTCCAGATCTGCGCGCCGTAACCGGTAAAGCCGCCGGACAGTTCCTGCTGTTCTTCGGCTTCCATCGCGCGCAAAACCTGCAGTGCTCCTGACAGTGTTTCTTCAACACCCGCCACGGCATCGGCGCGATTCGCAGCGGTTTCGTGCAGATAGCCTGCCAGCGCAACGGCCACCCCGGCCAGGCCGAAATACAGATCCGTTGCCAGCGGTTGCACTTGCCAGCCGGCGCGGTTGATTTCCGGCGTGATCCACGTCACCGAGTGATCCTTGCCGCGCACGGAAAGCCGCAGCAATCGCTCGACGGCTTCGGCAGCCAGCTTGCGTCGGCGTTGGTCCAGCTGATCGGCATGCGGATGGCACGCGGCATAGCGGCGTGCGCTGCGCGCGTCCTCGGGTTGATCTTCGGAAAGATTGAGGTGCGTGGCGACCAGTGCGCTGCGAATGGTGAGTTCTTCCAACTCCAGGCGCATGGCGCGCCAGTCGGCCAGTGCTTCATCGATGCGCGTACGCGTCAATGGCGCGGCGAAAATGGGAATGTCGCCGTAACACAAATCGGCAATCTCCGTATCTATTTCTGCCAAAGCGGACGGTGCCTGCGGCAATACGGCAGCATTGCGTGCTAGAAGATCGCGGGCACGCTCGATGGCTTTGGGCTCGTCGTGCAACGAAGCGGGGTGCCAAAGCATGCGCCCGATTTCCACGTAGGCCTGGGTCGGGCGACGAATGTCGCGCGCCTGGCAATTTTCAAAATCAGCCAGCAGCGGCGCGAGTTCGCCCCGTGCATCCAATTGCCGTAACCGTGTCGTTGCTTCGAGGAAACCGTCGCTGAGCTGGTTCCAATATTTTGAAACGTCTGGCTCAGGACTCGGGTGATTCTGCGCGGGCAGCAAATCGGCCTTGATAATGTCGAGCCGTGCAGCCGTGGTGCCTTCTTGCGCGATCACTGGCACGTGCACTTGCGGTTGTTCGCCAGGCAACGCGCCGGCCGCAGACATGTCGACGCCGAAGAAACCCAGCGCCGGTGCACGATAGGGAACAATGCCGGTGCGCAGTACTGAATTGCGGATCAGTTCTGCCGCCACGTCGAATGCATCGCCATAGTTTGATGGCGCGGCTTTCGGCATCATCGAGAACAGGCTTTCGACGTCGACTGCCACGGGCACCGGGCCGCAGGCGATCAGGTTTTCATGGTGAATGTCCGTGCCGCCGAGTACGCGCAGTATTGCCAGCCATGCCCCCAGGTTGCGATAGAACACACGTAGTTCAGCATCGTTGTGACAATAGCGATGAGTGATGAATTCGGCCCAGCCATGGTCGCCGCAATCAATCACGTCAGGCACGCGTATCCGATTGGGATCAGCGCCAAAGACGCGCGACAGGAATGTTTCGAGCACGCGATCGATTCGCAGCGAGCGCGGTTTGAAAATGACTTCACCGCCATCCAATGTCAGCTTCGCCACCGACTGCCCGCCGCCGTGCAAATCGCCTTGGCCGAGGCTCAAGCCAATGAGGGGCCCACGCGGCTGACCTGGCAGTTGTGCAAGCTTGTTGCGATCGGCCACGAATCGTGCGACCAGCGCTTCGATCGCATGGCGTTGCGCATTCAAGGCGCGCGAGAGACGTGCGTACAGGCTTGGGTAACGCTGATTGAGATGTGCAAGGAAAGCTGGCTGTCGAGCGCCTTGCACGAATTGAGCAAAACGACCCGCATCGTCGGGACATGTCAATTCGCCCGCGCGCTTGGCAGCGTGCAATTCCAGCAACAAGACGCGGCTGAGTTTGAAGCTGGCATTGGCATTGAGCGCTTCTTCCGCGGTGTGGCGAATGAGCGCTATTTCATCGGGTGACAGTGCCGCAGCAAGTTCGGCAAGCCGCGCTGCGAACATGGCTCGAATCGGAGCGGTAAAACCCAGGATGATTGGCGCAAAGGAATCGGGAGCACTCGTTTCGGTCGTTATCGACACAGGCAGGTTCCTTGCTGTGGTCGTGGAAAACCGCAGAGAACGGATGCAACGCCAACGCGCAGCGTGTGGCAAAAAAAGTAACGCTGCGCGTTGGCCGGTTTTACATCAGCAGCAAGCGCAGGTGCTTGCGCAAATCTTGCCGCTGAACGAGCAGGTCGTAGCGCCCGAGATGAGCACCTTGCCGATGCCTGGATCGGTCAGCGCCGCTTCGGTAGCCGCAGCACCTTCGATATAAAGCGGGCCTGCGGGATTGTCCAGGCCTTCATCACCACTCAGCCAACCCGAAACGACTTCATCAATCTGTTGCATAACTATCTCCTTTTGCGAAGCAAAGAGTTAGAACAGCGAAGACGCGGATTCGATGCCACATGCCGCCACGGTTCCCGAATCCGAGCCGGTTCAGAACGTTGACACACACATGGACGCAGGTTTGCCGTGGACAGTGGTTCCCCTCCTGCAAGCAGGTGACCCTGGGCAAACCGCGGCCACCTTGCTCCCGGCCCACGTGGCTGTCAATTGCCGGTTACGGGTATTGGAATCACCGTCAAAAAAAGCGGAGAGGTTGCTGCGGTGCGAAAAGTGGCGGCATGCAAGCCCCGTGCGCTTGTGCTGGGCCGTCGCCGAACCTTAAAATGGATCTCTTTGGCGCAAGGTCGCCATCGCCCAGGTCGCGGCAGGGCAGGCATTCGAAGGTTGTGGGTCGACCGGAGAAAGTCTTTGAGAATCCGCAGCTTGTAATCCGGCGAACGATGCGAAAGTGGCGGAATTGGTAGACGCACTGGATTTAGGTTCCAGCGGGTAACCCCGTAAGGGTTCGAGTCCCTTCTTTCGCACCACCCGAACCTTGAGCTGATTTTTGCGGGCGGCGAGCCGCCTCGGCGCCGGTACGGGCCACTACAGGACATTCCAGGAGACGTCATGCAGTTTTCAGTTGAAAACGTCGGCAAGCTCGAGCGCAAGCTCACGGTCAAATTTCCGGCAGAGCGCTTTGAGTCGCAGGTCAGCGCGCGCATCGCCGAGATGAGCCGCACGGTACGGCTGAAAGGCTTCCGCCCGGGCAAGGTGCCCGCCAACGTGATCCAGCAGCGCTTCGGTGCGCAGGTGCGCGGCGAAGTGCTCTCCGACCTTATCAGCAGCACCCTGCGCGAGGCGTTCGAAAAGGAAAACCTGCGCCCGGTCGCCAATCCCGCCATCGACACCACCGGCCAGCCGGAAAATGGCGAGATTGCCTACACGGCCATCTTCGAGGTGATGCCGGAATTCCCTGAAATCGACGTCGCCGCACTGGAAATCAGCCGCCCGACGGCGGAAGTCAGCGATGCCGACGTCGAAAAGATGATCGAAACCCTGCGCCAGCAGCGCCGCAGCTTCAACGAAGTCGAGCGCGCGTCGGTGGAAGGCGATTTCGTGATGTTCGAATACGACGCCGTCGCCGGCGACTACCGCTTCCCGGCCGAAGGCCAGGAGCGTGCCGGCAGCGTGCTGGGTTCCGGCACCCTGTTCAAGGCGCTGGACGGCGCGCTCGCCGGCCGCAAGACAGGCGAGACGTTCGAAAGCGATATCGAATTCCCGGCTGATTTCCGCAACGAGCAGCTCGCCGGCAAGACTGCCAAGGTGAACTTCAGCATCGTGAAGGTGCAAGAACCCCAGCTGCCGGAAGTGGACGCCGAGTTCATCAAGCTGTTCGGCATCGACGATGGCGACATGGATCATTTCCGCAAGGAAGTGCGAGCCAACCTGGAGCGCGAACTCAAGGCCGCCTTGATGGGCCGCCTGAAGTCCCAGGTAGCCGAGAAGCTGGCCCAGACCTACAACGGCCTCGAAGTTCCCAACCTGATGGTGCAAGGCGAAGCGCGCAACCTGGCGGCTGCCAGCGTGCCGCGCGGCCAGCAACCCCCGCAGCAGTTGATCGATGCCGCCGCACCGGCCGCACGCCTGCGCGTCATCGCCGGCCTCCTGATGGGCGAGATCGCGCGCAAGAGCGAACTCAAGCTTGACCGTATGCGTCTGGCCGAGCAGCTTGCCGCCATTGCCTCGACCTACGAGGAGCCGGAGAAGGTCATTGAACTCTACAACGGCGATCCCCAACTGATGTCCGGGCTGCAGAACCGCGTCATGGAAGACCAGGTGGCCGAGTGGGTGGCCGAACACGCCAATACCACCGTGCAGAACCTGAGCTTCGACGAAGTGATGCGCCCGGTCGGCGCCTGAGACGATTCGTTCAGGCCTGGCGAGCACGACAAGACGCGTTGAGAGTGCCTTCCTGTACTTTTCCCCGCGCCAAGTTCACTAGACATTCGAACGCGGCATCGCGAATCGGGCACACACGTGATGTGCCGATTCGCGACTTGTCTCGCCGGCCTAGCTAGCGGATGGAATTATCGACCTGCTAGTCTGGCTTGATCATACGAATCGCTATTCAGTCCCCACTTCGGAGAGCCGCACGCATGGCCATGGACCCGATCCAGAATCTCAACCTGGTGCCGATCGTTGTCGAGCAGACCGCTCGCGGCGAACGTTCGTATGACATCTATTCGCGCTTGCTGAAGGAACGCGTGATCTTCCTGGTCGGCGAAGTGAACGACCAGGTGGCCAATCTGCTGGTGGCGCAGATGCTGTTCCTCGAATCGGAGAATCCCGACAAGGACATTCATCTGTACATCAACAGTCCCGGCGGCGCTGTTACCGCGGGCCTGGCGATCTACGACACCATGCAATTCATCAAGCCCGACGTCAGCACGATGTGCGTCGGGCAGGCCTGCAGCGCCGCTTCGTTGCTGCTGATGGCCGGCGCCAAGGGCAAGCGTTATTCATTGCCCAATTCGCGCGTGATGATCCATCAGCCGTCGGGCGGAGCCCGCGGGCAGGCCACCGATATCGAGATCCAGGCCCAGGAAATCCTGTACCTGCGTCGCCGATTGAACGACATCTATGTCCGTCACACCGGCCAGCCACTCGATAGGATTGAACGTGATATGGAGCGTGATCGTTTCATGAGCGCCGAGCAGGCCAAGGAATACGGGCTGATCGACGCCGTTCTGGACCGTCGCGCCGTCGAAACGGTCAAGTCGGCCTGATTTTTAGTCGATCTTCATCACGTAACCGGGGTTCCGGGCCGGGTGCGGTCTCGGAACCCTGTGCTATTCTCGACCCGTACCGGGATTTTCTAGCAGGATCAAACGAATGACTGACGAGCGGCAAGGCCGTTCCAACGACAGCGGCAAGATTCTTTACTGCTCCTTCTGCGGCAAAAGCCAGCATGAGGTGCGCAAGCTGATCGCGGGTCCATCCGTGTTCATCTGCGACGAGTGCGTGGAGCTGTGCAACGACATCATCCGTGAAGAGCTGGAAGAGAAAGCCGCCTCCGGGCGCAGCCAGCTTCCCAAGCCCAAGGAGATCATGGAGACCCTCGACCAATACGTGGTCGGGCAGACGCGCGCCAAAAAGGCGCTGGCCGTCGCGGTCTACAATCACTACAAGCGGATGGAATCGCGCCAGCGCAGCGATGACGTCGAGCTGGGCAAGTCCAATATTCTTCTTATTGGCCCGACCGGTTCGGGCAAGACGTTGCTGGCGGAAACGCTGGCGCGCTTGCTCAATGTGCCGTTCACCATCGCCGACGCCACCACGCTGACCGAAGCGGGCTATGTCGGCGAGGATGTGGAAAACATTATCCAAAAGCTGTTGCAGAAGTGCGACTACGACGTGGAGAAAGCGCAGTCGGGTATCGTCTACATCGACGAGATCGACAAGATCTCGCGCAAGAGCGAGAACCCGTCCATCACGCGCGATGTTTCCGGTGAAGGTGTGCAGCAGGCACTGCTCAAGCTGATCGAAGGTACGCTGGCTTCGGTGCCCCCGCAGGGTGGCCGCAAGCATCCGCAGCAGGAATTCCTGCAGGTCGACACGAAGAACATTCTGTTCATTTGCGGTGGTGCGTTTGCGGGCTTGGAGAAGGTCATCCAGCAACGCTCCGAAACCACCGGTATCGGCTTCTCTGCGGAAGTGCGGTCGAAAGAACGCACGGAAAATCTCGGCAAGGTCTTGGCCGAAGTGGAACCCTCGGACCTGGTGCGTTTCGGTCTGATTCCGGAATTCGTTGGCCGTCTCCCGGTCGTCGCTACTCTGGATGAGCTTGACGAAGCGGCACTGGTAAAAATCCTTACCGAGCCGCGCAACGCTGTCACCAAGCAGTTCCGCAAGTTGTTCGAGATGGAAGGCGTTGAGCTGGAGTTCCGGCCGGAAGCACTGCAGGCGATAGCGCGCAAGGCGCTCAAGCGCAAGACAGGCGCTCGTGGCCTGCGCACGATTCTGGAGCAGGTCCTGTTGGACACCATGTACGAACTGCCCTCACTTGAGCACGTCAGCAAGGTCGTGGTGGACGATGCTGTCATTGAAGGCCAAGCAGAGCCTTATCTGATTTATCGCGGCAACCTGCAACAGCAACAGGCGCGCATCGGTAGCGAAAAGAGCGGCGACGCGGCTGCCTGATCACTGCTTTTGGATGTCAGAAAAACGGCCTCGGCGGTCCTCCGCCGGGGCCGTATGTTTTCCGTTATACGGCCAGCACTTGTGTGAACCACACGTCGCCTCCACTTGACGACTCAATGGCCTCGGCGCAGTGTCGGGGTCGTCAGCCACGGTGGCGCTGGATGTGCCGTGTGTGCTCGGGCGAACCGGGCCGGCTGATGCCGCAAGGATGGCCTGGACGGCTATTCAAGGTTTTCCACCTTTTTCGCGAGAGATCCCCTGCGATGGCAAAAAGTGCCGCAATTCCCACCACGACTGGCGCCGCCTTGGATGTACTGCCGGTGCTTCCGCTGCGTGACGTGGTCGTGTACCCGCACATGGTGATACCGCTGTTTGTGGGACGCGACAAATCCATGCGTGCACTTGAGCGCGCGATGGAAGGCGAACGCCAGATACTGCTGGTCGCCCAGAAAAGCCCGGATATCGACGATCCGGCCATCAAAGATCTGCATCAGGTCGGTACGCTGGCCGGCGTGCTGCAATTGCTGAAACTTCCCGATGGCACCGTGAAAGTGCTGGTCGAAGGCCAGGCACGCGTGTCCATCGATGAATATCACGACGAAAGCGGCATGCTGGTGGCGCGCTCGCACGTCATCGAGCCCGTCTACAGCATCAAGGAGCGCGAGCTGGATGTGGTGTCGCGCACATTGGTGTCATTGTTCGAGCAGTTGGTCAAGCAGAGCCGCAAGCTGCCGCCCGAAGTGCTGGCGACGCTGTCGGGCATTGATGATCCTTCGCGCTTGGCCGATTCCATCGCCGCGCATTTGTCCGTGCGCATGGCCGACAAGCAGAAGGTGCTGGAAACGGCCGACGTCGCTCAGCGCCTCGAATTGCTGATTGGCCTTGTCGATGGCGAAATCGATCTGCAGCAGGTAGAAAAGCGCATCCGCGGCCGCGTGAAGTCGCAGATGGAAAAAAGCCAGCGCGAGTACTACCTCAACGAGCAGATGAAGGCGATTCAGAAGGAATTGGGAGAGGGCGAGGAAGGCCCGAACGAAATCGAAGAACTGCAGAAAAAGATCGAAGACGCCGGGATGCCCAAACCGGTGCTCGCCAAGGCGCGCCAGGAATTCGGCAAGCTGCGCCAGATGTCGCCGATGTCGGCCGAAGCCACCGTGGTGCGCAACTACCTCGATTGGCTGATTGGTGTGCCATGGAAAAAGCGCAGCAAGGTTCGCAAGGATCTCGCTTTGGCGCAGCAGGTGCTGGACGCCGATCATTTCGGCCTGGAGAAGGTAAAAGAGCGCATCCTCGAATATCTAGCAGTGCAACAACGCGTCAGCAGCATGAAGGGACCGATCTTGTGCCTCGTCGGTCCGCCCGGCGTGGGCAAGACCTCGCTCGGTCAATCCATCGCCAAGGCGACCAACCGCAAATTCGTTCGCATGAGTTTGGGCGGTGTGCGCGACGAAGCGGAAATTCGCGGCCATCGTCGAACCTACATCGGTTCGATGCCGGGCCGCATCGTGCAGAACATGAACAAGGTCGGCAGCAAGAATCCGCTGTTCGTACTGGATGAAATCGACAAGATGTCGATGGATTTTCGTGGCGATCCTTCGTCGGCGCTGCTCGAAGTGCTCGATCCGGAGCAGAACCACACGTTCAACGATCACTATCTGGAGGTCGACCTCGACCTTTCGGAAGTGATGTGGATTGCCACGGCCAATTCGCTGAACATTCCAGGGCCGCTACTGGATCGTATGGAAGTCATTCGCATCCCTGGTTACACCGAGGACGAGAAACTTGCCATCGCGCAGAAGTATCTATTGCCCAAGCAAGTCAAGGCCAACGGTTTGAGGCCCGACGAAGTTGCGGTCGATGAAGAAGCTGTGCGCGACATCGTGCGCTATTACACGCGCGAGTCGGGCGTGCGCAATCTTGAGCGCGAGATTTCCAAGATCTGCCGTAAGGTCGTCAAGCAGCTCACCCTGGGTGAACTCAAGGAAGGTGCTGAATCCGCGAAGGCGAAGAAGTCTGCCAAGGCCGGGTCGGGTAAGGTCAAGGTGAATTCCGACAATCTCGAAAAATATCTCGGCGTGCGCCGTTTTGATTTTGGCCGCAAGGAACAGCAAAACGAGATCGGCCTTGTCACTGGTCTTGCATGGACGCAGGTGGGCGGTGATTTGCTCAGCATCGAAGCATCGATCGTGCCGGGCAAGGGGCGCCAAGTGCATACCGGGCAGCTTGGTGACGTCATGAAGGAGTCGATCCAGGCTGCCCTGTCGGTGGTGCGCGCGCGTGCCAACCAACTGGGTATCGATCCGGATTTCCATGAGAAATTCGACCTGCACATCCACGTGCCGGAAGGCGCCACGCCGAAGGATGGTCCGAGTGCAGGCATTGCGATGTGCACGGCACTCGTGTCGGCGTTAACCAAGGTGCCGGTGCGTTCCGAAGTGGCGATGACGGGTGAAATCACCCTGCGCGGCCGCGTGCTGCCGATCGGTGGCTTGAAGGAAAAATTGCTGGCGGCGCACCGTGGCGGTATCACCACCGTGATCATTCCGGATGAGAACCGCAAGGACCTTGCGGACATTCCGGAAAACATCACCGGTTCGCTGGATATCCATCCGGTGCGCTGGATCGATGAAGTGCTCGACATTGCGCTGGAGCATCCGCTGCAACCGCTGCCGGCCAAAGAACCTGCCGAGGCCGGTACCACCACGGAAGCGGTGCCGCACGAGGATGGTGCTGAAACACCCGCGCGTCCACACTAGTCCGTTTTGTTTCCAGGCTGCCTTGCGATGGGCGACACGTCACGCGTGCCGCCCATTTCGCATTGCGACATAACACAGCCGGATGGCTTTTGCATAGCTTTTCCGTGTACGCAAATGGCCCTGCTGAATCTCCGCAATGCGTTGGTATTGCTTGTATTGCGGACCCTTGGGGGCGCTGGTATAAAGTCTCACCTCATCCTGACGTCCACCCGACGCGCAGTGATGCGGGTCTGCGTGGCAGCGCCCAGCACGAATCCGACTCTTTCCCGCCAAGCCCTCAAGTCCCAATCTTTCCGCGGGCCGAATACCTGTTTAAGGGAGTAACTCAATGAACAAAACCGATCTGATCAATGCCGTCGCCGAAAAGGCCGAACTGACCAAGGCCGACGCAGGCCGTGCGCTCGAAGCGTTCTTCGAGACCGTGCAGAAGGCGCTGCAAAATGGTGACGACGTCGCGGTCGTCGGCTTTGGTACCTTCACCGTACGCAGCCGTGCTGCCCGTACCGGCCGCAATCCGCGCACGAATGAGGAAATCAAGATCGCCGCCTCCAAGGTTCCCGCATTCAAGGCTGGCAAGACGCTCAAGGACGCCCTAAACTAAGCGGCCCGCTAGGGTCCGGGTGCTTAGCTCAGCGGTAGAGCGTCGCCCTTACAAGGCGAGGGTCGTAGGTTCGATCCCTACAGCACCCACCAGTAACGTGGAGCGGTAGTTCAGTCGGTTAGAATGCTGGCCTGTCACGCCGGAGGTCGCGGGTTCGAGTCCCGTCCGCTCCGCCACGGTTTGCAAGGGCGCCCCCGTGGCGCCCTTGTTGTTTAGATTACGCGCGGCGACGCGCAGAACATCATCATCGCGGGAAGAATCCATGCTGCAGTCACTACGCGACAAGATGCAAGGATGGCCGGCCATCATCGTGCTGGGTGTTGCCGTATTCGCCATGTCCTTCTTCGGTATCGAAGGCTACTTCAACTCGCACGTTGAAACCTTTGTCGCCAAAGTCGGCAAGCGCGAGGTCAGCCAGCAGCAGTTCCAGGACACGGTCAACCGCCTGCGTCAGCAGCAGCGTGCGCAACTGGGCGATCACTTCGATCCGACCGTGTTCGACAAGCCCGAATTCAAGCAGCAGATCCTGGACGAACTGGTCGGACAGCAATTGCTGCTGCAGGCCAATGAAGACCTCGGCATGCGCGTTTCCGATCAGGCGCTACGCGACACCATCGCTTCCATGCCGGCCTTTCAGGTCGACGGCAAATTCAACGCCGACATGTATCGCGCGCAGTTGGCTGGCGCGGGCATGACGCCGGAGATGTACCAGGCCAACGTGCGCAGCTCATTGGAAGGCAGCTTGCTGCCTGATGCCATCAGCAGCAGCGCCATCATCACGCCCGCTGACCTCGATCGTTATTTGGACATCAAGCTGCAGCGTCGCGACATCCGCTATTTCGTGCTGCCGCGCCCGACGCCTGCAGACAGCCAGGTCACGGATGCGCAGGTACAGGACTATTACAAGGCGCATCAAGCGGATTTCATGAATCCGGAACAGGTCTCGCTGAAGTACATCGAAGTGAACGGCGCGGATCTGAAAGCCGATACACAACCCACCGATGAAGATCTGAAGAAACGCTACCAGGCGGAGCTTTCGCGTTTCGGCATGCCGGAAGAGCGCGAGGTCTCGCACATTCTGGTCAATGTGCCGAAGAACGCCACGCCTGCGCAGCAGAAAACAGCATTGGACAAGGCGGAAAAGATCGCTTCCGAAGCCACGCCTGCGAATTTTGCCAAGCTGGCGCAGCAGGATTCGGACGACCTTGGTTCGAAGCTGCAAGGTGGTGACCTGGGCTGGTTGCAGAAAGGCGTCACCAATCCCGCTTTCGATGCGGCGATGTTTGCCATGCAGAAGGGACAGATTTCCAAGCCTGTGCTGTCCGACGAGGGCTACCACATCATCTACCTGCGCGACGTTCGCAGTGGCCAGACCAAGCCATTCGAGCAGGTGCGGGACCAGCTTTTGAAGGAAGCCACCACCGGCGAACGCGACCGCGTCTACAACGAGACTGCCGGCAAGATGACCGATCTAACCTCGCAGAATCCGGGCTCATTGGAACCGGCTGCGCAGGCTTTGCATCTGCAGATCAAGCAAACGCCGCTGTTCGGTCGCGAAGGCGGCCAGGGCATTGCCGCCAATCCAAAAGTGACTGCCGCCGCGTTCTCCAATGACGTGCTTGCATCGGGCAACAATTCACCTCTGATCAACCTCGACAAGACTGATTCGGTGGTAGTGCGTGTCGACAAGCATGTACCGGCGTCGGCCAAGCCGATTGCTGAAGTGCATGACGCGATCGTGCAGAAGATTCTCGATCAGCGCATTGCCGAGGCTGCACGCCAGAAGGCAGACGTGCTGGTACAGCGACTTGGCAAGGGCGAGGATATCGTCGCCCTCGCCGGCGCCGAACATGCTGATCTGCAAACGGCGAGCCAGGTGCAGCGTATCCAGCAAGCCCAGCAGGGCACGAACGTGCCGCAGCCGGTGCTGACCCAGGCATTCAAGACCCCGCACCCTACTGCCGATGGCAAGCCGGAGTACGCCAGCGTTGCGCTCGATCACGGCACGTACGCCGTGCTGGCTGTCGACAAGGTCGAGCCAGGTGATCTTTCCAAGTTGACTTCCGATGACCGCCAACAGCTTTATCGCCAGATGGTGCAGGTTTACGGTGGCGTGGAAACGCAGGGTTTTGTCGATATGCTCAAGGCGAAAACCAAGATCGAGATTGCCAAGGACCGCATGTAACGCAAGTCGTGGCGCCCTGTCGAAAAAGCGGCTCGCAAGAGCCGCTTTTTTTTATGTGTGCTGCTCTGGAGATTTAAGGCAACACTGATTAAGTATCGCCGTCGTCATGATGTCTGGAAGGCTTGCAGGATGTGTTGCGTGGCATTGGGAAGATTGGTTGTCTTGCCAAGCCGCGCGGCGCAGCCTGCGGGCCTTCCAGACATCACCCCATCACTTTGAATTCAACATGTTGGGACCAGCCCTGTCTGTCCGCATGCCGCGGGTCCCCGTCTCGCCAGACGGCCAGTCTGCCTTCGGCGACAGCCCTGTGGCCTGCGAACAGACAGGGCTGGTGATGACGGCGATACTTAATCAGTGTTGCCTTAAACGCGAGCCCTGCCTGGTTACCGCCTCTATGCGGGTTGGCAATGGCCAGTGGCATGCCGCCACGCGTTTAGTGACCAACCGAGTCGAGCTTGAGCACCTGGCCAGGCTTCAGCGGCTTGCCGTGCAAATGGTTCAGCCGTTCGAGCGTGTTGACACTGACCGAATAATTGCGCGCGATTTGCCACAGGCTTTCACCGGATTTCACTATATGTGTCCTGGCATGACGCGGGGCTTCGTCTTGCGTGCTCTGGTCTTGCTTGTCGGCATACATCGCCGGCAGCGGCGTGTTGGGAGACGTGCTGGCCGTCATGCCCTGTTCATTGGCGATTTGCATCGCGCTGCGCAGCAGCTCCGCGTTGCGACGTGGCATCAATAAATGTCCGGGCGTATCCGCACTGAGGAAATTGCCTTGCAAGGCAGGATTCAGCCGCTTCAAGTCGTCGGTTTCCATGCCGGCATGATCGGCTGCGGTGGATAGCGTCATGTCATGCTTTATCTGCACCGTTTCCAGGTGTTGATCGGCAGGAAGCGTGGGCAGATCCACATTGAAACGCGACGGGTCTCTTACCACGCAGGAGATCGCCAGCAGCTTGGTGAGATGTTCCCGAGTAACCTTCGGTACCGGCCATTTGGGAATGGCCGGTTCGTCCGGCGGCATGCCGTGCTGCTGCACCATTCGCTGCACGCCGTTTTCGCCACGGTTGAATGCATAGTCGACCAGGCGCCAATCATGCAGTTCGTCGTGATAGTCGTGCAGCATGCGCATCACGCTGTCCGTGGCCGCAGACGTATCCAGGCGCCCGTCATAGCCATGGCCCACATGCAGGCCCATCACACGAGCCGTGCTTTGCACGAGCTGCCACATGCCTGCCGGAAGATTGCGATGGCCGGGCACGGGGCGATACTGGCTTTCCACCCACGGCAGCAGCACGAACTCGCCGGCCACGTCGTGTTTTTCTGCAGCCTGTTGCACGTAAACGATGCGCGGCAGCGCATCGCTCATTTCCTGCTCGAAACGCTGCGGGTTTTGCGTATAGCGGTGCGCCCAGACCATGATCTGCGGATCGGCATCGCAATCGGCCATGGCAAAGCTGTTGCGCAGCTTGTCCCACACGTTGGCGTTTGATTCCTCGGTTGCAGCCGGGGAAGGAGATGCTTCGGGTGCAGGCAATGGCGTAGCGGGGACGGGACTTGGCGCCGGGATGACCGTGGCGGGCGCAGGCATCCTCGGTTTGTTCGCAGGCGGCGTTGCACACGCTGCCAGCAGGGAGGTCAGGGCAACCGGCAGAAGTCGTCGTGCGTATCTCATGCCTGAAACCCATCCTTGGCGGAGCGAAGAGCTGCAAAGCGGGCGACAGCATCGTCATTGGCCGCGCCGTGTCGACGGCACCAGGCGATCACATCATCGCTGTTCACGCGCAGGAATGGATTGCAGGCAAGCTCGCTCGAAAGCGTTGCCGGTACGCTGGGCTGCTGCTTCCCGCGCAGGGTTGCGACATCATCCAGTCGCTGTTTGAGCGCCGTGTTGTCGGGTTCCACCGTTTGCGCGAAGCGTCCGTTCGCAGCCGTGTATTCGTGGCCACAGCAAACCAGCAGGTTGCCGGGTAGCGCCGCTATGCGTTGCAGCGAGGCAAGCATCTGTGCCGGCGTGCCTTCAAACAGACGGCCACAGCCGAGGCTGAACAACGTATCGCCACACAGCAACACGCCTGCACCGGCATACACGATATGGCTGAGCGTGTGCCCGGGTACCGCGAGGACCTGAAAACGCACCGCAGGCTCGGCGAGCGCCAGCATCTCGCCATCACGTACGCGATGGGTGGCCGCTGGGATGCGCTCATCCTCAGGCGCGTAGATGGGGGCCCCGTGTGCCGCCCGCAGAGCCGCTGCACCACCAATGTGGTCGCTATGGTGGTGGGTCAGCAGAATCGCGCACAGCTTGAGCTTGCGCGCGCGCAGGGCGTCTTCCACAGGATGCGCTTCACCCGGGTCGACGACGATGGCGTGACCGCTGTCATCGTAGAGCAGCCAGATATAGTTGTCGGCAAGCGCCGGTAACGGTACGACGTGCAAGGGCGTTCTCCGCTCTGTTGCGCTGGCCCTTGCCGTGTGGACATCAGGTCCGTCCAGGGGCATCAGGCCAGTGCATCCTTCGTATCGACTGGCGCAGGCGTCCTGGCATGCGCGAGACCGCCGACTATATAGCCCGGAGCTCCCAGGATCGTTAGATACGTGTTAATCGAAATATCCTGCGAAAGCGGTTCGGCCATGGTTCGTCTTTGTAAAGCCAGCCGCTAAACTCTGCCTATGCTTCTGACAGGCCTCCCGTAGATGCCACCGCGCGCCCACGATATTTATGCAAGTGCGCCCATGCGTGGTCTGATGGCTGACGAAACGGTGGCCTATATGCCCGACGTTCGCCGTTGCGCGGGCGCTCGCGCGCTGCTGCTCTCGGCCGCTGAAGGTGATGGGCCGCCGAACCCTCCATATCTGGGACAGTGGGTCACCCTTCGCCTGGCGGGCGAGCGTTTCCGGGGTGATGTCTGCGCTCGCGCCGATGAGCCGCTGCCGTTCGCAGACGGGGCCTTTGATCTGATCCTGCTGCGCCATGCATTGGAGCTGGCGCCGCTGTCGCTGGATGAGATTGTGCGCGTGCTGGCGCCGGGCGGCCTGCTTGTGCTTACGGGCATGATCCCTTTGAGCGGGTGGACCCCTTGGTGGCTTTGGCGGACGCGTGGCAGCACTGCACATGCCCGATCGCCCATGCAGTTGGCTGCGCGCTTGCGGCGCGCCGAAGTGCAGGTTGAGCGGGTACAGCGCGTAGGCCAATGGCTACCGCTCGCCTCGGCTGTTCGCGGCAGCGGACCTGGCTGGCTGGGTGGGGGCTATGTGCTGGTGGCGCGCAAACGAGGGCCCGCCAGCGCGCCAACGCGGCTGCGGCCCAAGCCCGTTACCGCTCCTGTGCGAGCTGGCTTGGCGCCTGGCGCACGGCGCAGCTCGGTGAGTTGAGCAAACACGACTATCGATACGAAAACAACGGAGCGGAACGAGTGGCGGAAGTGGAAGCGTTTACCGATGGCGCGTGCCTCGGCAATCCCGGCCCGGGAGGGTGGGCGGCTCTGTTGAGAGCCAAAGGTACCGAGCGTTTGCTCAGCGGTGGCGAAGCGCAAACCACCAATAACCGCATGGAGTTGCTGGCGGCCATTCAAGCGCTCGAAGCGCTCAAGCGTCCTTGCCAAGTGGTGCTGACGACGGACTCCCGCTACGTGATGCAAGGTATCGAGGAATGGGTGCCGCGCTGGATCAGCAACGGTTGGCGCACGGCCGACAAGAAGCCGGTGAAAAACCAGGATCTCTGGCAACGGCTTTCGGCCGCTGCAGCCCCGCACAAGATTCGCTGGGAATGGGTGCGTGGCCATAGCGGCCACGACGAAAACGAGCGCGTGGATCAGGCCGCGCGGCAGCAAGCAGAACTATTTCGGAAAACGGCATGAGACAGATCATTCTCGATACGGAAACCACTGGCCTTGAAGTCCGCCAGGGGCATCGTTTGATCGAAATCGCCTGTGTGGAAATGGTGGAGCGCCGACTCACCGGCCGGCACTACCAGACCTATCTCAATCCCGATCGCGCCATCGACGAAGGCGCTCGCGAAGTCACCGGTATCGCCGATGAATTCCTGCTCGACAAGCCGCGTTTCCACGAAATCGTGGATGAGTTTCTGGCCTTCATCGACGGCGCCGAATTGATCATCCACAACGCGGCGTTCGACGTCGGCTTCCTCAATGCCGAACTGGCACGCGCAGGTGCGCACTACGGCGCCATTGCCGATCGCTGCAACGTGCTCGATACGTTGCTGATGGCGCGGGAACGCTATCCCGGTCAGCGCAACAGCCTGGATGCGTTGTGCAAACGCCTGGGCGTCGACAACTCCGCGCGTGATCTGCACGGTGGCTTGATCGACGCGCAGCTGCTGGCGGACGTCTATCTTGCGATGACGTCAGGCCAGGTGGTGCTGGACCTCGGCTTTGAAGGTGGCGCGGAAACCACAGGCGTGCACAGCATCGTTACGCCCTTGGTGTTGGCGCGCCGGCCGCGAGTGTTGTGCGCCAGCGAAGACGAAATCAGCGCGCATTTGCAGCGCCTGGATATGCTGGACAAGAGTGCAGGGGGGCAATCGATATGGCGCAAGCAGGAAGCGGAGGCTTAATCAGTGTTGCCTTGATCGTCCGCAACGGCTCGTTCGAGCTTAGTGAATCCGCGCCAGGATTGCCGTGATGTTGTCGCTGCCGCCACCCTCGAGTGCGGCGAGCAGCAAATGATCGAGACATTCCTGCGCGGCCAGATCACGCCGGCCGATGATTTCCGCAATGCGCCTGTCGCTCACTTCTTCCGTCAGGCCATCACTGCAGGCTAGAAAGCTCATGCCAGGTTCGAGCTTTCCCTTCGCCATGCTGATGTGCAATTGCTCCAGGGCCGTAATGCCCAGGGCTTGCGTAAGGATGTTGCGTTGGGGATGGCGTTTGGCTTGTACTTCGTCGATGGCGCCAGCTTCTACCAGCCGTTGCACGAGCGAGTGATCGTGGCTGATCTGGCGTAAACCGTTTTTCCATTGATAGATGCGGCTATCGCCCACCCAGACCACTTCATAATCTTGCTCTGTAAAGCGGATGGCGGCCACCGTGGTGCCCATTGGCAGCGCATCGTCGTAGCGCTGTGCGTGCTCCAGCAATCGTGCCGCCGCGCCATGCACGGCTTCGGCCAATGACTTTCCCTTGCGCACCGAGCTCACAATGGCATCGCGCGCCATGGCCGAGGCCACCTCGCCATGCTGATGCCCGCCCATGCCGTCCGCGACCAGGAACAGGCCAAGCGACGCGTCGGCATAGTAGGTGTCTTCGTTGCGCGCGCGGCGCAGACCGACATGGGTTCCGTGTCCGAATTCGATCATGGGCGTCCGCCGAGTGGATGCGCGAAGCATGCCGGATATGGAGGCGTGGCGCAAAAAGGCAGAGATGTTCTCAATGCCTCAGCTATTGAATAGCTGGGATGCCATTGCAGTTGTAAGCAACGCAAACGTAGAGCGTTTGCGTTGCTGGCGCAGAGGGTGGGATTGTTCGGCTCATCCATGGGCCGAACCCTTCGCGCAAAGCGCGGAGGGCCAGCCTCCGGCTGCCCAAATTTGTTCCCAACAAATTTGTCGAACCGATGGGTTCTCATCGGGCCACCCTCTCCGCCAGCTATAAAAAAACGCCCACGAGGGGCGTTTTTTTATAGCTGGCGGAGAGGGTGGGATTCGAACCCACGGTACGCTTACACGTACGCCTGATTTCGAGTCAGGTACATTCGACCACTCTGCCACCTCTCCAAAGGGTGCGTTGCTGGTCGCGCGAGCCGGATATGATACGTGTTGCTCGTCGCGGTGACAACTGCCGGGACCAAGTCACCGGGCAGCGGCTGCCGTCCCATCCAGCCGGGCTCCCAGCCGCCGTGCGCGGGGGAGGTAGTAGTGATCCGGATCCAACGACAGCGCCACGTAGCGGGAGCGGCCGACGATTTCGTTGCGCGGGAAGAATCCCAAGTAGCGCGAGTCCATGCTGTTATCGCGATTGTCACCAAGCAGCAGATACTGGCCGGCGGGCACGGTGACGGGCCCGAAGTCGCGCGCTTCGCTGGGCCGATAGAGCGAAAGCCGGATAAGGTGCTGCATATCGCCCACTCGCTCCACTTCGTAGCGGCCCGGGTCCTCAAGGTCGTCATGGATGCCGGTGACGGTCGCCGGTGAATAGCGTGCGGCATTGCCATTCACGTAGAGGACGTTATTGCGCATCGCGATGATGTCGCCGGGAACGCCAACCACGCGTTTCACCAGCTTTTCGTCAGCCGCGTGTGAATCGAGTACGACGATGTCGCCGCGCTGGGGATCGGCCAGATGAATCAGCGAAAGGTGGGTAAACGGTACGCGAAGGTCGTAAGCCGCCTTATCGACCAGGATGCGATCGCCGACCTGGATGGTGGGTTGCATCGAGCCGGTCGGCACATCGTTCCAGTCGGCGAGCGCGCTGCGGAACAGCAGCATGCCGAGCATGAAGACGAAGAAGCCTTTGTTCCTGGAAAGGAAGGACAAGACCTGGCGCATGAAATACCCCTTGGTTGGCCGGAATGACACACCAGCAGGATGGACACCAGCTTCGCCGTTGGAGTTTCCGCTCTTCAACCAGCATAAAGGGGGGCGATATCGCATCGCCCCCTTTGCCTGGTTATGCCGCGGCCTTCTTTTTCGCCAGCCGCAACCAGGTATCCACCACGGTGTCGGGATTGAGCGATACGGACTCGATGCCCTGGTCCATCAGCCATTCGGCCAGGTCCGGATGATCCGACGGGCCTTGGCCGCAGATGCCGACGTACTTGCCGCGTGCACGCGCGGTCTTGATCGCCATCGCCAGCAGCTTCTTCACCGCCGGATCGCGTTCGTCGAACAGGTGGGCGACCACGCTGGAATCGCGATCCAATCCAAGAGTGAGCTGGGTGAGATCGTTCGAGCCGATCGAGAAGCCGTCGAAGATGTCGAGGAATTCGTCCGCGAGCAGGGCGTTCGAAGGCAGCTCGCACATCATGATGACCTTGAGCTCATGCTCGCCTTGCTTGAGGCCGTTTTTGGCCAGCACCTCGACCACCTTGCGGCCTTCGTCGAGCGTGCGCACGAAAGGAATCATCACCCAAACGTTGGTGAGTTCCATCACTTCACGCACATGCTTGACGGCTTTGCATTCCAGGCCGAACGATTCGGCAAAGCCCGCGTCGACGTAACGGCTGGCGCCGCGGTAGCCGATCATCGGGTTTTCTTCGTGAGGCTCGTAGCGCTGGCCGCCGAGCAGGTTGGCGTATTCGTTGGATTTGAAATCCGAGAGGCGCACGATTACCGGTTTGGGATACACCGATGCGGCAATGGTGGCGATGCCTTCGGCAAGGCGATCGACATAGAAGCTCACCGGATCTTTGTAGCCGGCAATGCGCGCATCGATCTTGGCCTTGGTTTCGGGATCCTGCTTGTTGTATTCGAGCAGCGCCTTCGGATGCACGCCGATATGGCTGGCGATGATCATTTCCAGGCGCGCCAGGCCGATGCCCGCGTTGGGCAACATGCCGAAATCAAACGCGCGCTCCGGGTTGGCGACGTTCATCATGATCTTGAGCGGCGCTTCAGGCATGGCGCCGAGATCGGCCGTGACGCGATCGAATTTGAGCTGGCCTTCGTAGATCAGGCCGGTATCGCCTTCGGAGCATGAAACCGTGACGTCGTGGCCGTCGGGAATCGTATCGAGTGCATGGCCCGTGCCGACGACGGCAGGTACGCCCAGTTCACGCGCAATGATCGCGGCGTGGCAGGTGCGGCCGCCGCGATTGGTGACGATGGCCGACGCGCGTTTCATCACCGGTTCCCAATCCGGGTCGGTCATGTCGGCAACCAGCACGTCGCCTGGCTGCACCTTGTTCATGTCGGCAAGCGAGCGGATCACGCGCGCCTTGCCGCTGCCAATCTTCTGGCCGATGGCGCGGCCTTCGGCCAGCACCTTGCCCTTTTCGTTGAGATGGAAGCGCTCAAGCTGGGTGGCGTGCGCGCGCGACTTCACCGTTTCCGGCCGCGCCTGCACGATGTACAGCTTGCCGGTGTTGCCGTCCTTCGCCCATTCAATGTCCATCGGGCGCTTGTAATGCTGTTCGATCACCAGCGACTGTTTGGCCAGTTCCTGCACGTCTTCGTCGCTGATGCAGAAACGATTGCGGTCGGCGGCCGGTGTTTCTTCGATGCGCACGCGCTCGCCCGGTTTGTTCGAATACACCATGCGCTGCTGTTTTGCGCCCAGACTGCGGCGCAGCACGGCCGGCTTGCCTGCCTTCAGTGTGGGCTTGAACACGTAGAACTCATCCGGATTGACGGCGCCTTGCACCACCATTTCACCCAGCCCATAGCTGCCGGTGACGAACACTACGTCGCGGAAACCCGATTCAGTGTCGAGCGTGAACAGCACGCCGGAGGCGCCCACGTCGGAGCGCACCATCAGCTGCACGCCGGCGGAGAGGAACACGTCCTCGTGCTTGAAGCCCTGGTGCACGCGATAGGCGATGGCGCGGTCGTTATAGAGCGAGGCGAAAACTTCCTTGACCTTGTGCAACACGTCTTCGACGCCGACGACGTTGAGGAAAGTTTCCTGCTGGCCGGCGAAGGAGGCGTCCGGCAAGTCTTCGGCGGTGGCGGAAGAGCGCACGGCCACGGCGATGTTGTCGGCGCCCGCGTCCTTGCATAGCTGGGCGTAGGCGTCCCGGATCGCCTGTTCCAGGTCAGCGGGCAGGGCGGTGTCGACAATCCAGCCGCGGATTTCCTTGCCGCCGGCGACCAGGGCGTCTACGTCGTCGACGTCCAGCGTGACCAGCCGGTCGGCGATCCGCTTGGACAGGCCGCTCTTTTCGAGGTACTGCTGAAAGGCTTGCGCCGTGGTGGCGAAACCGCCGGGTACCGATACCCCCAGCTGAGCGAGGTTGCCGATCATCTCGCCTAGCGACGCGTTCTTGCCGCCTACCTTGCCAAGGTCGGTCATGCGCAGTTGGTCGAGCCAAAGCACCAGATCGTTCAAGGGGATCTCCTCAAGAGCTTCAATGGAAAAAGCAGGCAGTCGTACCGGACAAACCCGGTCGCATAAGACTGGTATTGTCCGCTGCCGATGGTGCGAGGCACAAGAAGACCATTGCGATCACAGGGCGCGCCACCTGCATACCAGTCAGATAAAAGTCAAGCAACGACAAGGCTTCGTGCTTGGGTTAAGGTGCAAATCAGCGATTCATCCTGCCCAGGGAAAACGCATGCAACGCTCGGTTTTTTTCATCTCAGATTCCACTGGTATTACGGCCGAGACGATCGGAAACAGCATTCTTGCCCAGTTCGAGGGGGTGCAGTTCGAAAAGCACCGCTTGCCGTTCATCGACACCCCCCAGAAGGCGGAGAATGCCGCGCTGCGCATCAAGACGCGGTATGCGCAGAGCGGGCATCGGCCGATCGTGGTCAACACCATGGCCGACCCCGCGCTATGCGAGGTGGTGGCGACCAGCGGCGCGCTGATGCTGGATGTGTTCGCGCCGTTTATCGGTCCGCTGGAGGATGAACTGGGGACCCGGCATTCGGGCGCGGTCAACCGTTCGCACGGCCTCGTGGATTCCGCCAAATATGAGGCGCGCATCAACGCCACCAATTACGCCTTGAGCCATGACGATGGCATGGCGGTGGACTACGCCCAGGCGGATCTGATCCTGGTAGGTGTGTCGCGCTCAGGCAAAACGCCGACATGTCTGTACATGGCCTTGCATTACGGTGTCTGCGCCGCCAACTACCCGCTGACCGAGGAAGATCTGGACAAGCTCGAACTTCCGGGTCGCCTGCGTACCAATAAGCATCGCCTGTTCGGCCTCACCATTGAAGCGCAGCGCCTGGCGCAGATTCGCGAAGAGCGGCGCCCAGGCAGCCGGTATGCCACGCTGAAGCAATGCCGCTGGGAGCTGGAGCAAGCTGAGCGGCTGATGCGCCAGGCGGGTATTCCGTATCTCAACACCACGCACGTTTCTATCGAAGAGATTGCGAGCAAAATCCTCGATCAATTCGGTATCGAAAAAGCCATGTACTAACTGAGGTCGCCCCAACTTCATGAGTGCCGTACTTGACCGCCGCTCCGCCTTGCTGCCAGGACGCTTCGAGTTCCTGATGGGGCTCTATGCCGAAAATTATCATCGGCTGACGCGCCTGTTCGCGCCCCAGCAGCTGGACCTGGGTGATTACGTCTCGGATGTCGATGACGGCCTGCCGGTGCATTTGGTGTTGCAGGAGCGCCATCCGTACACGCTGGAACTCGAACTCACCTACGGGTTTGTCGACACGCAGACCGGCCGCCGTTCGCCATCGGCACAGTTGCGCATGTACAGCGATGCGCACGTCGCCGAAGCCTTGCACTGCCATCCCGGTCGCCACTTGTGGCAAGTGCTGGGTCCATTTCCGCCGGCGCATTCGGTATTCCAGCACCGCTTGCAGATGAACACTTTTCTCACGCGCTGGCTTGAGTACCTGGCGGAGCAGGGCCACTCGGCGGGAACGCTGGAGCGCGCCTAGGTAGGGCGGGCGAGGGTGAATCCCAACATCACTATGCTGTAGGCAACAAAAAACCCGCATCGCGCGGGCTTCTTGGAAGTGGCGGAGCGGACGGGACTCGAACCCGCGACCTCCGGCGTGACAGGCCAGCATTCTAACCGACTGAACTACCGCTCCACGTTGTACAGCAACCAACTCACTAAATCCTTTTCCATTCCGCCCAGCGTTTGGGTGAAATGGCGTCCCCACGGGGATTCGAACCCCGGTCGCCACCGTGAAAGGGTGATGTCCT